>DATABP010000143.1:0-7285 GCA_036259515.1 Thermoanaerobaculia bacterium
CCCCGGCCGGGGCGCCGCCGCCGCTGCCGCCCGACACCGGCGGCAGGAGCGCCACCTCGGTCCCTTCGGCGAGCGCCGCCGCCCCCGCCGCCAGCCGGCCGTCGACCGCCACCGCCAGCCGCGGCCACAGGGGAACGAGCGCCGGGTGGTCGGCGAGGAGGCGCGCGCGGAGGTCGTCGACCGTCGCGCCCTCGCCCAGCTCGACCTCCCGCCCGCCGCCGCCGATCGCCTCGGCGGCGCTGGCGAAGGCGACGACCCGGACGCGCATGCCGCGGGATGGTAGCACCCGGGCGGCGCGGGCTTTACTCCGCAGGAGGCTCGTAGCTCTCGAAGCGAGCGAGCAACGCCGCGTGCTCGGGAGCGGTGACCTTGGTGCCGTTCTTCAGCTCGCGGGACTCCCTCCAGGCGCCGGAGGGAACCTGCTCGTCGGGGATCTCCGCTTGCCGCCGGAGCAGCCGTACGAAGGGTCCGAGCTGCGATCCAACCGACTGAGTTCCGAAGATCGCCTCGAGGAAAGGCAAGGCCGAGCCGACCCGCGCTGGCAGCTCCTGGTCCAACGTGCGCCCGGCGTATCCCGACGCCAGATTCCTGTCGAGAAACACGAACGCTTCGTCGGGCGGCAACACCGGCGTCGTGACCTCGGCCAACGGCCCACCGCTGCTTCGAAGAACCACCTCGAAGTGCTCCCCGCGGCGACCTGCCGCTTCCAAATCATCATTTCCCGTGGCCAAGAAATCGCTCATGCCGTCCCACAAAACCGGCCAGATTCGCTCGATCTCGACCCAGTAGCCACTTTCCTCGTGGTGGAGCCGAAAGCGGTCCCGCCCGGCGATCACGTCGAGTCGCATTGTCAAAATAACGTGTTCACCGTCAGGGGTTTCGACGAGGAGATCGAGGGCATGCTCCACCTCGGTACCTCGGAAGACCTGAACGCCGAACGCTCTGGCGTCACGGCCGGCCCCGGTCCATTCCAAGACGTGGTGGTAGCTCAGCTCGGCACCGTCACTCGGATACACAGCGAACAACAACGCTGCCGCGTACAGGATCCGGCGGTACCGCTCAAACCTCGAGGTATAAGTCGTCACTAGTTGCATTTCTCTGCCGCGCAGAGTCCGAGGCACGTGTTTCTCTCGCTGTCCCTGAGGAAGGGGTCTTTGCCGATGCACACCTTGTAGTTGTACTGCGACCAACAACAGGCGTTGCAGAGCAGGCAGGTGCTTGTCTGCAGAGTACAGGCCTGGGTAGCGCTGAACGGATCGAGGTGAACCCTCTTGCAGAGCGCGGCTCGTCCTTTGCCGAGAATCCACCGAAAGATGGCGAAGCACATGAAGGAACGGCCTTGGACCTGCGCCTCGAACTCGATATCCGCATCGGCGGCCGAGCTTGCGGTCACAGTGGTTCCGTTCCAGGAGAAAGGTGCGGGAACGACCTTGGATTCGGGCGTGATCGGGTAGGGCCCCATCGTTCCGTCACAGGCACTGTAGTAGTACGCCGATTGAAACGGCACCGATTGCCCGGGTAAAAACTCTACGAGGTCCGGAACGATCGCACCGTACGGCAATTGTTCGCAGCAGCTCTTGCAGTTGAACCCGAAGCTGTCATTGCTGCCGCGTTTCCTGACTTCCGTGCGGGCGATCAAATCTCCTGCCCCCACCGTCGCCCATCGCAGCAGGCCTGCCGCGATCGACGGTGGTACCCTGCGGCCCAGCAAGTCGGGTGTCTGGTCTCGAATCAGGTCATCGACTGAAACTCGACGAGATTCTCCCGAGCGGAGTGGGAACGGACCATAGGAATAGGCGCCGCCTTGCCAGTAGAGCTCGACCACCACGGACGCGAGCTCCTCTCCGATGTTGACAAGGGTCGTGAACACCTCGTGTTCTTCGACGTCGAGAACCGGGTAGCTGCCTGTGCTGTGGCCGTAGGAACCGCCGAAGAAGGCGAGGTCGACTGCGGATCCATCGGCGTTCTCACTGAAGCCGCTCACGTGGACAGGGGCCGACCCTTCGATGAGAAGCCTGGCTTCCGGTTGACCGATGCCGCGTCTCAAGAGCGAGTCGAGCTGAATCATGCGAACTTCACCGGCTTGAAGAACAGCGGTACGGGTGACGATTTCGTGACCATCAGGACTTGAAAGGAGCCTGATCGCAACGGTGCTGGCTTCCTCAGGAGCCCAGAGTGTCACGACTGTCGAACGATTCCCGCCCATCGGGACGCGAACCACATGGTGCGTCTTTGCTGGTTTGTGCTCTGCCGGGGTGATGGGAAGGCTGGTGAGATGCTCAGGGCCTTCGAGAAACCCACTCGCGGTGATCACGTGATGCTCGCCGTCGTGGTCGAATTGAAGCCATGCCCGACGAGGTAGCCGCTCTCCGCCGACCATCGACCGCAGTGAAACGGATTCTCCTGGAGAGATGATTCCGACCGCGCTTGTCAGGACCCTCCCTTCCAGGCCGAGGCTGATCTGGTAAGAAACCGGCACCGCTCCGTGGTTGGCAAAATAGTAACTTGGCTGAAGTTGTCGGTGATTGCCGAGATCGTAGTACGACTGCCACTGGGTTCCTACCGACGCGAGAGAGCTCACCAAGGGGATTTCGAGTTGTCGACCGCCTTCGTCCTGGATGAGCCAACCGGAGAGTGTCCTATCGTCCCCCGTGAAGGAGAGTCGTAGAGAGCCTTCTTCGGGAGTCGCTTCGCCATAGGGCCGCAAGAGCTCTCGCAGATCGAGATGGAGATGATTGGTCGGTGTAACTGCATGACGTCCCAATGGGAATCGTTCGCCATCGGGTGAGAAGGCCTCGAGATCGAAGACAACCGCGTCCGCGACTGTGCTGATCAGGACAATTTCGGCTCTTGCACCACCACGGATCGCCCAGTGCGGCGTCGAGAGTGCGGCGGGAATGGCCAGGGCTCGTCGGGCTGCTCGCCACTCGGCCATCTGATTCTCAGCCTGCTCTCGGGAATCGATCCGGTCAACCTCCTGCGCGCCCGCATTGATCAAGCCACTGCCGGCCAGCACCAGCGAGAGGGCGAGGTTGCGCATACGTTTCTCCGTTTGACTTGAGGCTACCAGGATTCGCTGGATGCCGTCAATGGCGCGAATACCGCTGCTGGTGCAGGTGGGCGGGCATCCGTCCTGCACTCCCGGAGAGGCGTGAGGACCGACCGGAGGCGGCTCCGGCGCGCCTCCGCGAACCAGCCAGCAAGGGAGGACCGACATGAAGAACATCAACGCCTGGTTGACCGGGATCGGCCTCGGGGCGCTCGCCGCGTCGCTGCTCGACCCGGCGCGCGGCCGGCGGCGGCGCGCGCTGGTGCGCGACAAGGCCGTCCACCTCGGGTGCCGGAGCCGGAGCGCGGCCGGGAAGACCTGGCGCGACGCGCGGAACCGCGGCATCGGCCTCGCCCACCAGGGGAAGCGGCGGGTGAGCGAGCGCGACCTCTCGCTGCCGCGCGTCCGCGGCCCCGAGCGCCAGCGGATGGACCTCTTCCAGCGCCAGTGGGCGCCCGCGACGCGGACCCTGATGGGCGCGCTGGGGATGGCGCTCCTCGGGCTGTCGGTGTCGCGGCGCGGGCCGCTCCGCGGCTTCCTGGTCGCCCACGGCGCGGCGCTCCTCACCCGCAGCTTCGCGAACCGGCCGCTCTTCGAGCTGTTCAGCCGCCCGGAGGAGCCGATCGTGGTGCAGAAGACGCTCCACGTCGACGCGCCGATCGAGCAGGTGTGGGAGCTGTGGGAGCACCCGGAGAGCTTCCCGCGCTTCATGGACCACATCGAGACGGTCGAGCCGCTGGGCGACGACACCTACCGCTGGGTGGCGCGCGGGCCGGCGGGCATCGGCGTCGAGTGGAGGGCGCGGGTGGTCGAGCGCCGGCCGCACGAGCTGGTGCGCTGGGAGAGCCTCCCCGGGTCGCGGATCTCGACCTCCGGCTCGGTGCGCTTCGAGAACGGCGCGGCGACCGGCCACGGCGGCAGCCGCGTCCACGTGCGGATGAGCTACGCGCCGCCGGCGGGCGCGCTCGGCCACCTCGTCGCCCGGCTGTTCGGCGACGACCCGCGGAGCGCGATGAACGCCGACATGATCCGCCTCAAGTCGCTGCTCGAGAACGGCCGCGCCACGGCGCACCACCACACGGTGGAGCGCGGCGAGGTGATGGCGATCCACTGAGGAGGGGCCCGGCCGGCTGCCGGTGCTATGTTCGCGCCGTGGACGCGCTGTGGATCGTGGTGCCGGCGACCGCGCTGCTCTCGGCGCTCCTCGCCGCCTTCCTCGCCGTCGCCTTCGCCCGCGCCGCCGTCGCCCGCACGCTCGCCGCCAAGGAGGCCGAGCTCGAGCGGCGGCTCGAGGAGGCCCTCCAGCGGGCCGCCCGCGACGCCGGCGAGGCGATGGAGAGGCGGTTGCGGGGAGTGGTCGCCGACGCCCTCCAGGACTTCCGCGCCGCGGGGCCGGCCGGCTTCGCGTCGAGCGCCACCCGTGGCGCCGCGGCCACCGGCGCCGAGCTCCTCCAGGAGGGCCTGCGCCTCCTGATGGGCGGCGCCCCGCGGCCGCCCGGAGGGTCGTCGCCCTAGCCGCCGCCAGCGCCGCCCGGCCCGCCTACATCCACTGGAGCTGCGCCCAGCCGGCGAGGAGCCCGAGCGCCCCGCCGAGGAGCACCAGCTTGATCTCGTCCTCCTGGAAGCAGGGGCGGAGGAGGTCCTGGAAGTCGCCGGGGGGCATGTTGCGCATCCGCTCGGCGAGGTCGCTGGCCACCGCCGAGGCGCGGTCGAGGACGAAGCCGCGGTCCTCGAACGGCTCGAGGGAGACCTCGATCGCCGTCTCGCCGACCGCCTCCTTGAGCGCCGCGAAGCCGCGGAAGCCGACCGCCGCCTGCGCCAGCCCGCGGAGCGGCCCGAGCGCGAGGTCGACGAGCGGCTTGACGTGGCGGCGGATCAGCGTGCGGGTGCGGTCCGAGCGCGGGCCGGTGAGCATCGCCTCGACCAGTTGGCGGAGCGTCAGCACCTCGCGGGTGACCAGCTCGCTCCAGGTCACCGCCACCTCCGGCTGGCGCTTCAGGAACAGCCCCTGGACGCGGAAGGGCCCCACCTGCACCGGCTCGAGCGGCCGGAAGATCAGGTTGAGCGCCAGCCAGTTGGTGGCCAGGCCGACGAAGAGGCCGAACGCCGGCAGCACCCACTCCGCCGGGTAGACCGCCCACACCGCGAGCTGGACGAGCCCGAAGAGGAAGCCGAAGTAGAAGCCGGAGCGGACGATGAAGCGGAACTCGGCGGCGCCGCACTCGAGGAACATGCGGTTGAGGAGCTCCGGGTCGGCGACCATCCGCCCCACCACCATGTGCTTGAGGTCGACCAGGCTCTCCACCTGGCGGTCGATGTCGGCGAACACCGCGTGGACCAGCGCCGGCAGCTCCTCGCGCACCCGCTCGTAGACGGCGCCGCGCACCGGCTCGGGGAGGTTGTCCCACAGGTAGACGCCGGCGCGGCGCATCACCTCGTCGGTCAGCTCGGGGGCGCGCGGCGCCACCGTCGCCGCCACGTGGTCGGCGATGACGTCGGGCTCCATCCGCTCGAAGACGTCGGACAGCGTGCCGAGCCGGGCCATCGTCGAGTCGACGAAGATCGCCGCCATCTTGCCCGCCTTCGCCGGGATGATCCCCTGCCAGCCGAAGATCGGCGGGACGCCGACGAAGCGGATCGGCCGGAAGGTCATCCAGATCGCCACCCAGTTGGTCGCCCAGCCGACCACCGCGGCGAGCACCGGGATCGACGCGAGGCGCCAGAAGTCGGCGGTGAGGAGGACGTCCACGGGCGGCGGGCGGCGGCCTCAGGCGCGGCTCGCCAGGGCGAGGCCGAAGAGACGCTCCGGGTCGACGAACCAGCGGTCGAGCGCGAAGCCGCCGGCGGCGAGGAGGTCGCGGGTCAGCGCCTCGTCGTACTTGGTGCTGACCTCGGTGAGGATGCCCTCGCCGGCGGCGAGCGGCAGCGTCACCCCGGCCGCCCCGAGCCGCACCCGCATCGCCTCGCGGGCGACCAGCCACATCTCGATGCGGTGGAGGGCGGCGTTCCACGGCGCGTGGTGGCGGAAGCGGTCGGGGTCGAAGTCGGCGTCGAGCAGGCGGTCGACGACGGCGAGGGCGTTCTTGTTGAAGGCGGCGGTGACGCCGGCGGCGTCGTTGTAGGCGGCGAGGAGGCGCGCCGGGTCCTTGATCAGGTCGACGCCCAGGAGCAGCCACTCGCCGGAGCGGAGCACGGCGGCGACCGCGGCGAGGAAGGCGCGCGCTTCGGGCGGCTCGAGGTTGCCGATCGTGCCGCCGAGGAAGATGACCAGGCGCCGCCCGTCGCCGGCGGGGACGATGTCGAGGTGGCGCAGGAAGTCGCCGACCACGCCGTGCACCAGGAGCCGCGGGTAGCGTTCGATCAGCTCCTGGGCGGTGCGGCGCACCGTCCCCGCGGCGACGTCGACCGGGACGTAGAGGTCGAGCCGCCCGGCGCGCTCCATCGCGTCGAGGAGGAGCCGCGTCTTGGTCGCCGCCCCGGAGCCCAGCTCGACCAGCGTGCGGGCGCCGGAGATCGCCGTCACCTCGTCGGCCACCGCGGCGAGGAGCGCCGCCTCGGCCCGCGTCTGGTAGTACTCGGGCAGCTCGGTGATCCGCTCGAACAGCGCCGAGCCGCGGTCGTCGTAGAAGTAGCGCGGCGGGATGCGCCGCGGCGAGGCGGTCAGCGCGGCGACCAGCTCCGCCCGCCGCTCCGCCGGGTCGCGCTCGAGGAGCGGCTGGTCGATGCGGATGCGCGCGGCGGGGTCCGGGGCCATGGCGGGGCGCCGCCGGCTGGCTCGCCGACGCGGCGGCGGCGATGATACCCGGAGGGGAGGAGCGCGGCCGGCGTCCCTGCCGGCCGATCACCTCGCCCGCGGCGTCAGGTCGACGATCGCCAGCCGCGGCGGCGCCGCGAAGCGCAGCGGCAGGAGGCTGGTGCCGATCCCCGGGTTGACGTAGAGGGTGGTCCAGCCGCGGCGGTTGAAGGCGGGGAAGCGGAAGGGCCCGGCGTCGTAGTGGCGGCCGAGGCCGGAGCGGGTGGTCAGCGCGCCGTGGAACGGCAGCGCGACCTGCCCGCCGTGGGTGTGGCCGGCGAGCACCGCCTCGATCCCCCGCCACGCCGCCTCGGGCGCCGGGTCCGGCGAGTGGGTGAGGACGACGCGCGGCGTGTCGGGCGGCGCCGGCGGCGCCTTGGCGAGCGCCAGGGCGAGGCGGCTCGCGCGGGTCCCCTCGCGCCAGCCGGGCGGCAGGTCGGCGC
>DATABP010000144.1:0-2563 GCA_036259515.1 Thermoanaerobaculia bacterium
CGCCGCCGAGCCGCCCCCGCCACGCAGCTCCCGCCCCGGCGAGCGCCACCGCCAGCCCCGGCGGCGCCCAGGGCAGGCGCAATCCGAAGGCGGCGCCGGCGACCAGCGCCACCGCCGGCAGGAGCGCGGGAACGAGCCTCGATTCCATGCCCGAGGAAGACGGATTCGGACCCCTCCCACCTCGCCTCCGGCCGCCCTCGACCGCCGCCGCCCCTGACGTACAATCCGCCGATGCCCGACTTCCCCCTCGCGCTCACCTTCGACGACGTGACGCTGGTCCCCGGCCTCTCCGAGGTCCACCCCAACCACGTCGACCTGCGCACCCGGCTGACGCGGACGATCTGGCTCAACGTGCCGATCGTCTCGGCGGCGATGGACACCGTCACCGAGGCGCGGCTGGCGATCGCGCTGGCGCAGGAGGGCGGGCTCGGCGTCGTCCACAAGAACCTGTCGATCGACCGCCAGGCCGAGGAGGTGGACAAGGTCAAGCGGTCGGAGTCGGGGATGATCGTCGACCCGGTGACCATCCGGCCCGACGCGAAGATCCGCCAGGCGCACGAGCTGATGGCGCGCTACAAGATCTCCGGCGTCCCGGTCACCGACCCGAACGGCCACCTGGTCGGCATCCTCACCAACCGCGACCTCCGCTTCGAGGAGAACCTCGACCGCCGCGTCGAAGAGCTGATGACCCGGCCGCCGCTGGTCACCGTGCCCGAGGGCACCACCCTCGAGCAGGCGAAGGCGAAGCTCCACGAGCACCGGATCGAGAAGCTCCTGGTGGTCGACGGCGAGGGCAACCTCAAGGGGCTGATCACCGTCAAGGACATCCAGAAGCAGCTCGAGTACCCGCACGCCTGCAAGGACGCCCTCGGCCGGCTGCGGGTGGGCGCCGCGGTCGGCGCCTCGGGCGACTACCTCGACCGCGCGCGGGCGCTGGTCGGCGCCAAGGTCGACGTGCTGGTGCTCGACTCGTCGCACGCCCACAGCCGCGGCGTGCTCGACGCCGCCGAGCGGCTGCGCCAGACGTTCCCCGACACCCAGATCTTGTGCGGCAACGTCGCCACCGCCGACGGCGCGCTGGCGCTCGCCGAGCGCGGCGTGGACGGCGTCAAGGTCGGCATCGGGCCGGGCTCGATCTGCACCACGCGGGTGGTCACCGGCGCCGGGGTGCCGCAGGTCTCGGCGGTCCAGGAGTGCGCCGAGGCGCTCGCCGAGCGCGACGTGCCGGTGATCTCCGACGGCGGCGTGAAGTTCTCGGGCGACGTGACGAAGGCGATCGCGGTCGGCGCCCACGCGGTGATGATCGGCTCGCTCTTCGCCGGCACCGAGGAGAGCCCGGGCGAGACGATCCTCTACCAGGGCCGCACCTTCAAGGCCTACCGCGGGATGGGGTCGCTCTCGGCGATGGCCAGCGGCTCGGCCGACCGCTACTTCCAGGAGGGCGACGGCAGCCTGGCGAAGCTGGTGCCGGAGGGGATCGAGGGGATGGTGCCCTACAAGGGCAGCGTCCACCAGATGCTGCCGCAGCTCACCGGCGGCCTGCGCTCCGGCATGGGGCTGGCCGGCTGCGCCTCGATCGACGACCTGCGCACCCGCGCCCGCGTCGTCCGCGTCACCCCGGCGGGGCTCAAGGAGAGCCACGCGCACGACGTGGTGATCACCAAGGAAGCGCCGAACTACTGGGTGGAGCGGTAGGCGGCGTCGCCACCAGCGGAGGTGCAGCCATCGACCTCGCGCCGAGAGAGATCCCCGCCCGCTACGGCTCCCTGCCGGTGCCGCTGCCGGTCCTCGTCGCTCTGCTCTACCCGGGAGTGATGAGCCTCTTCCTCGTCTGGCTCGTGCAGGCGTGGCCGGAGCCGAACCAGCCGTCCGTCGTCGCGACCGCCGCCTGGATCGAGTCCGGCGGCGCCGAGGCTTTCCGCAACCGCTATCGCGGCGTGCATATCCTGCTGGTCGGTTTCCTGTGGTTCTCCGCCCGCGGTGGGGTCGGCGGCCGGAGCGCCGCGCCACGCTGGTGGCTCGCCGGCGCTGCCCTGCTGGTCCTCGCTGTCCACCGCGCTCTCGATGCGGCGCTCAGCGCTCTTCCGCGAATCCACCTGCTCCCCTGGCCGATGGGCCATTGACTCGTCAAGCTTCGCTTCCGCCGTCCATCGCCAACACCACCTTCCCCCTGAGGCCGCCCTCGTGCAGGCGGCGGTAGGCGGTCGCCGCGTCGGCGAGCGGGTACACGGCCTCGACGAGCGGGCGCAGGCGGCCGTCGGCGAGGCGGGGGAGGGCGAAGTTAGCGAAGGCGGCGACCAGCTCGGCCTTCTCGCGGCGCGGGCGGGGGCGGAGGGTCGAGCCGACGATCCGCAGGTGGCCGCGCAGCACGCGGGCGAGGTCGATCTCGGCGCGGGCGCCGGCGAGGAGGCCGACGAGCACCAGCCGGCCGCCCGGCGCCAGCGCGGCGAGCGCCCGCGGCAGGTGCTCGCCGCCGACGAGGTCGATGACGAGGTCGGCGCCCCGCCCGCCGGTCGCCGCGCGCACCGCCTCGGGCAGCCGCTCGTCGAGCGGCACCAGCGCC
>DATABP010000145.1:0-5826 GCA_036259515.1 Thermoanaerobaculia bacterium
GAGAGCTCGGCGACCGGGGCCAGGAGCGGCCGCGCGCCCGCCCCCTCGGCGCCGCGCCGGCGGCGGAGGAGGAGCGTCACCAGCAGGGCGGCGAGGAGCGCCGTGCCGATCCCCGCCGCCCACCAGAAGGCGGCGCCGACCGGCAGCGGCATCGGCGGCGCGGCGGGTTGCGGCGGCGGGATCGCCTCGGCCTCGGTGCCGGCCTCCGCGGGCACCGGCGGCAGCACCGAGGCGACGGTGACCGCCAGGTCGGCGGGAGTGGCGAGGGTGCGGGTGCCCTCGGCGAGCGGCACCGCCACCTCGACCGGCGGCAGCGCCAGCTCGCCCGGCCGGAACGCCTGGAGCACGACCCGCTGCCGGTAGACCTCGCGACCCCCCTCGTCGATCGTGCTCGCCGGCTCGCCCGTCTCGACCACCTCCGCCGCCCCCCAGCCGTCGCCCCAGGCGGGGAAGCGCGGCGGGGCGGCGAGCTCGGCTCCGTCGGGGTCGAGGACGAGGGTGAGCGGCACGAGGTCGCCGACGTGGACCTCGCCGGCCGGCAGCTCGACGTCGAGGACCGGCTCGGCGGCCTCGCCCGGCAGGGCGGCGAGGAGCAGCGCGGACACGACGAGCGCCCTCACCGCCCCAGCCTCCGCCGCCTTCGCTCGAAGAAGGCGACCAGCGGCGCCAGGTACGGCCGGTCGGTCCGCAGCTCCAGGTGGTCCACCCCCAGGCGGCGGGTCAGCCGGCGGAGCTCGGCGCGCTCGCGGCGGCGGCGGGCGGCGTGGTCGTCGGCGAGGCGGCGGCCGTCGACCACCGCGGCGGCGCCGGTCTCGGCGTCGCGCAGCACCACCGGGCCGACCGCCGGCAGGGTCTCGTCGCGCGGGTCGACGATCTCGAGCACGACGAGGTCGTGGCGCGCCGCGGCGGACTTGAGCGCGTCGGCGTAGGGGGTCTCGACGAAGTCGGAGAGGACGAAGAGGACCGACCGCCGCTTGAGGGCCGAGAGCGTCGAGGCGAGGCCGGCGTCGAGGTCGGTCGGCCCGGAGCCCTGCCCGGTGAGCACCTCGCGCACCAGCCGCAGGACGTGGGTGCGGCGGCGCCGCGGCGGCAGGAAGAGCTCCAGCCGGTCGGAGACGAGCGCCGCGCCGACGCGGTCCTGGTTGCGCACCGCGGCGAAGGCGAGGAGCGCCGCCACCTCGGCGGCGAGCTCGCGCTTCAAGATCGCCCGCGAGCCGAAGTCGAGCGAGCCGGAGACGTCGACGGCGAGGAAGACGGTGAGGTCGCGCTCCTCGACGTAGCGCTTGACGTAGGGCGCGCCCATCCGCGCGGTGACGTTCCAGTCGAGGGTGCGCACGTCGTCGCCCGGCTGGTAGGGGCGCACCTCGGCGAACTCCATGCCGCGCCCCTTGAACACCGAGTGGTACTCGCCGGCGACGCCCTGGTCGACCAGCCGGTTGGTGGCGATCTCGATCCGCCGCACCTTGCGCAGCAGGTCGCGCGGCAGCTCGGGCCGGGCGTGCGCCGGCGGCGGCTCGGGGGCGAGGCTCCTGGCGAGGCGACCGAACATCGAGCCGCTCCGGCGGACCGGCTAGGGGACCTCGACGCGCTCGAGGATGCGGGCGACGAGCTGGTCGGCGGTGACCTCCTCGGCCTCCGCCTCGTAGCTCGGCACCACGCGGTGGCGCAGGACGTCGGGAGCGACCTCCTTGACGTCCTCCGGCACCACGTAGCCGCGCCCGCGCACCAGGGCGAGCGCCTTGGCGGCGCGGGCGAGGAAGAGGGTGGCGCGCGGCGAGGCGCCGAAGGCGACGAGGTCGGCGAGCTCGCCCAGCCCGGCGGCGCGCGGGTCGCGGCTGGCGGTGACCAGGTCGATGACGTAGCGGCGGAGGCGCCCGTCGAGGTAGACGCCGTCGGCGGCGCGGCGCAGGTGGGCGAGCCGCTCGGCGTCGAGCACCCTGCGCACCTCGATCTCGCGCTCGACGAGCATGCGGTCGAGGATCTCCTGCTCCTCGGCGCGCGACGGGTAGCGCAGCGCCAGCTTCATCATGAAGCGGTCGACCTGCGCCTCGGCGAGCGGATAGGTGCCCTCCTGCTCGATCGGGTTCTGGGTGGCGAGCACCATGAACGGGTCGGGCAGCGGCCAGGTGGCGTCGCCGATCGTCACCTGCCGCTCCTCCATCGCCTCGAGCAGCGCCGACTGCACCTTGGCCGGCGCGCGGTTGATCTCGTCGGCGAGCAGCAGGTGGGCGAACACCGGGCCCTTCCGCGGGTGGAACTGCTGCGTGCGCTGGTCGTAGATCAGCGTCCCGACGAGGTCGGCGGGGAGGAGGTCGGGGGTGAACTGGATGCGCTGGAAGTCGAGGTGGAGGGTGCGCGCCAGGGTCTTGACCGCCAGCGTCTTCGCCAGCCCGGGGACGCCTTCGATCAGCACGTGGCCGCGGGCGAGGAGGCCGACGAGGAGCCGGTCGAGCAGGTAGTCCTGCCCGACGATGACCCGCCGCAGCTCGTCGGTGACCTGCCGCAGCGCGACGGTCTCGCGCTCGACGTCGGGAGGGGCGGAGGGGGAGGTGGGCGCGGGCTGGGGCTGAACGTGTGGCTGGAAGGGCTGCATCGGGATCGGCGAGCCTACCGGACGGCGGTGGCGGCAGGTCGGCGGCTGCAATGGGGGTGCCATTGGCCCGCCGGGCGGGGCGGCTCGGCGGCCGGGGTTCGTGCGAGGTCGGCCCGCCGGGCGGGGTGGCCCGGGTGCCGGGGCACGCGGCGCTCGTCTCCGCCGAGAACGCGCCGTTTTGGCCGTTCCGCCGTGCGCCACTGGCGCGGGACCGCCCCCTCACCCCTCGTCTTCGCTGTGCCCCCCCAACAGGAGCTCGACGAAGGGGCGGTCTTCCGGCTTGCAGAAGACGAAGAGGTGGTCGCCGGGCTCGAGGCGGGTGGAGCCCTTGGGGGCGACGAGCTCGTTGCCGCGGATCAGCAGCATGACGTTGACGCCGGGGGGGAAGGGGAGCTGGGCGATGGTGGCGCCGGCGGCGGCGGTGGGCTCGGCGATGGCGAAGCCGAGGATGTCGCCGGCGAGCGGGATGCGGGAGTTGATCTCCAGGGCGGCGGGCGGCGGGGCCGGCTCGTCGCTCGCCAGGCGGAGCTTGCGGGTCGCCCAGCCGACGGTGGCGCCGGGGAGGATCGAGCTGACCACCACCACGAAGAAGACGAGCGAGAAGAGCGACTCGGCCGCCGGCACCCCGGCGAGCACCGGCATGGTGGCGAGGATGATCGGCACCGCGCCGCGCAGGCCCACCCACGAGATGTACACCGACTCGCGCCACGGGAAGCGGAAGGGCAGGATGCACGGCAGCACCACGAGCGGCCGGGCGACCAGCGAGAGGAACAGGCCGAGCGTCAGCCCGAGGGGCGCGATCTCGAGCAGCCGGCTGGGGAAGACGAGGAGCCCCAGGAGCAGGAACATCGACACCTGCGACAGCCAGGCGGTGGCGTCGTGGAAGCTCTTGAGCCCGCTCTTGTGCGGCAGACCGCCGTGGCCGAGCACCATGCCGGCGACGTAGACGGCGAGGAAGCCGCTGCCCCACACGAGCGTCGCCACGCCGAAGGCGATCAGCGCCGCCGCCATGGTGATCACCGCGTAGAGGCCGCCGGCGGGGAGCCAGGCGCGGCGCAGCGTCAGCCGGGCGCCGAGCCCGACGCCCCAGCCGACCAGCGCGCCGATGGCGAGCTGCACCGGCAGCATCCCGAAGGTGATCCACCAGCTCCCGGCCTCTCCCTCGGCGACGGCGATCGCCGCCGTGGTCAGGAGCACCGCCAGCGGGTCGTTGGCGCCGGACTCGACCTCGAGGATCGCCGCCACCCGCCGCTTGAGCTGGAGGCCCGACGAGCGCAGCACCGAGAACACCGCCGCCGCGTCGGTCGACGAGACGACGGCGCCGAGCAGGATGGCGGTGGTCCACGACAGCCCCACGAAGCGCGCCCCGCAGGCCATCGCCGCGGCCGTCCCCAGCACCCCGACGGTGGCCAGCACGCCGGCCGGCCACGAGGCGACGCGCACCGCCGCGAGCGGCGTGTTGAGGCCGCCGTCGAAGAGGATGAGGACCAGCGCCAGGGTGCCCAGCCGGAAGCTCAGCCGGTAGTCCTCGAAGGGGATGCCGCCGACCCCCTCGGAGCCGGCGAGGACGCCGATCACCAGGAAGATGAGGAAGACGGGGACCCCGAAGCGCGGCGCGGCGCGGCTGAAGAAGGCGGAGAGCGCCAGGAGGCCACCGACGACGAGGACGACGACGGCGATCCAGGTGGGGTCGGTGAGCTGCATCTGCGGCGCATGCTAATGCGAAGGATCGCGCGCTCCGGCGCTGATAGCGTGCCGCCGTGCCGCGGCCGCCGCTCCAGAAGAGGCTCGGGCAGCACCATCTCGTCTCCGGCGCGCTGTGCTCGCCGCTGGTCGGCTTCCTGCGGCCGGCGGGAGAGCGGGTGGTGGAGATCGGCCCGGGCGGCGGCGTGCTGACCGGCGAGCTGCTCGCGGCGGGGGCGGCGCGGGTGGTCGGCTGGGAGGTCGACCCGGCGTGGGCGGCCGAGCTGGGGCGCCGCTTCGCCGGCGAGCGGCGGCTGGCGGTGGTCGTCGCCGACGCGCTCGACCTCGACTGGCCGGCGCTCGCCGAGGAGGGTCCGACGCTCGCCGCCGGCAACCTGCCCTACAACGTGGCGACGCCGATCCTCGAGCGCCTCCTGCCGCACCACGCCGCGGTGCCGCGCGCCGCCTTCCTGGTGCAGAAGGAGGTCGGCGAGAAGCTGGTCGCCCGGCCGGGGGAGCCGGAGTACGGGTCGCTCTCGGTGCTGGTCGCCGCCTACGCCGAGGCGCGGCTCCTGGGCACCGTGCCACGCGGCGCCTTCCGGCCGCCGCCCAAGGTCGACGGCGCCTTCGTCGGCCTCGCGCTGCGCCCGCCGCCGCTCCCGGCCGCCGAGATGCCGGCCTTCCTCGCCACCGTCCGCGCCGCCTTCGCCAAGCGGCGGAAGACGCTCCGCAACTCGCTCGCCGCCGCCTGGGGGCGCGACGACGCCGAGCGCGCGCTGGCTGCCTTCCTCCCCGCCCACGGCCTGCCGCCCACCGCCCGCGCCGAGCGCCTCGGGGTGGCCGAGCTGGTGGAGCTGCACCGGGCGCGATTCGCTTCCGGCGCCCCGAACGGGTAGAATTCATGCATAGTTAGCCGCGTCGGGATCAACCACTGCTCGAAGGAGAGCCGTGCCCCGGACGCCGCGGGGACGCCGAAGCGATGACCGTCGCCAGCCAATCGAAGGGGAAGGGGCGCGCCCAGCCGCGGGCCAAGCTCTCGCCCGAGAAGGGCAACGAGCTCCTCGGCGTGGTGCTGCTCGCCGCCGGCGGCCTGCTCGGCCTGGCGCTCGGCAGCTACCACGCCGCGGACCCCAGCTTCCTCCACCAGGTGCCGCGCGGCGCCGCGCGCGGGGTGGGCAACTGGGCCGGCCCGATCGGCGCCGAGGTGGCGGCGGGCGGGCTGGCGGTCCTCGGGCTGACCGCCTTCCTGGTGCCGGCGCTGCTCCTCGGCGCGGCTTGGCGCCGGTTGCGGCGGCGCGGCCGGCAGCGGGTGGTCGGCCGCGGCCTCGGCGTGGCGCTGGTCCTCGCCTCGGCGCCGGGGCTGGTCGAGCTGGCGCTCGGCCGGGTCGCCTGGCGCGGCGGCGAGATGGCCTCGGGCGGCGCCTTCGGCGAGCTCCTCGTCGACCTCCTCACCACGCGGCTCAACGTGCCGGGGTCGCTCCTCGTGCTCCTCGCGGCGGCGATCGCCGGCTCGACGCTGATCGTGCAGTCGACGCTGGGCGACCTCCTCG
>DATABP010000146.1:0-4602 GCA_036259515.1 Thermoanaerobaculia bacterium
GGACCAGCGCGTGGACCTCCGGCGGCTGACGGCGGCCGGCGGCGACCAGCGCGGCGCCCGGCGCCGAGGCCAGGTCGCGGGCGATGACCGCCGCGCGGCGGCGGACCTCCGGCGGCAAGCCGGAAGCCGAGACGGCCGCCGGCGCCACCCCGAGCTCCTCCGCCACCGCCGCGGCGAACGCCGCCACCTGCCCCGCCGGCAGCGCCAGCCGGTGGTCGGCGACGGCGCCGGTCGAGGTCGGCACCGGCTCGACGACGTAGAGCCGCGCCGCCGCCTCCCCCCCCGCCTCCGCCCCGGCGCGGCGGGCGGCGGTCCAGGCGCGGGCGTGGGCGACGGCCTCGCTCTCGGTGTGGAAGAGGTCGGCGTCGAGGGCGAGGAGGCGCCGCACGCTGGCGAGGTCGAGGAGCGGCCGCCCGGCCGTCCCGGTCGCCCGCTCGACGCCGTCGTAGATCGTCTGGTCGCCGGCCGGCTCGTGGACCGCCCAGCGCGCCTCGGGAAGGCGGGCGGCGAGCTCGCCGGCGAGCCGCTCGAGGGTCGGCCCGGTGGCGGCGCCGGCGACGATCCACAGCCCGCGCCCGCCCTCGCCGGCGAGCGCCGTCGACCGCTCCTGCCACCAGGCGACGAAGTCGCCCCAGGCGGCCGGCGTCGGCTCGGCGTCCGGGGCGGCGCGGCGGAGCACGCCGCGGAGGCGGTCCGGGTCGTAGAGCTCGAGCACCGCCGCCTGCGCCCAGGCGCTGGCCGCGCCGCCGGAGGCCGGATGCTCGCGGTTCCCCTCCACCTTGCTCGGCCGCCCCTCGTGACTCTCGACGACCACCCCGAGCGCCGAGGCGCCGAGCGGCAGCGTCGTCGCGTAGTGCCGCGGGACGCCGGGCACCACCTGCTCGGGCTGCACCACGTAGGGGACGATCTCCTCGACCGGCCGCCGGCAGGCGGTGAGCCCGGCGAGGCCGAGCGAGGCGCCCATCAGGCCGAGCACGGTGCGGCGGGTCACGCCGTCCGGCGGCAGGTCGGCGCCCGGCGGCAGCTCGGGCCGCACCCGCTCGGGGAGGCGGTCGGCGGCGGGGGCGGCGAGGTCCTCGGCGCGGCGCTCGAGGCTCCGCCAGGGCCTCTCCCCGCCGAGCTGGACCACGTCGCGCTCCGGCCTCACTGGTGGCACCCCGTGCAGGCCACCGGCGGCGAGATCGGCTCCGCCTCGCGCAGCTGGCGGGCGAAGGCGAGCTGGTCGGGGCCCGGCTGCCAGGCGGTGTCGGTCAGCTCGTCCTCCGGCCGCAGGTGCATGTCCGGATCGCGGTGGCACTCCAGGCACCAGCCCATCGACAGCGGCTCCGTCTGGGTGACCACCTCCATCGCGGCGACGTCGCCGTGGCACGACGAGCAGCCGACGTTGGCGGCGAGGTGGGCGCTGTGGTCGAAGCGGACGTAGTCCGGGAGGTCGTGGACCCGCGTCCAGCGCAGCGGCCGGTCCTCGGCCGCCGACTGCCGCACCAGCTCGAGGGTCTCGAGGTCACGGCCGACCAGCTGGTGGCAGTTCATGCACACCGAGGTCGCCGGCACGATGGCCACCGGCGCGCGCTCCACCGTCGAGTGGCAGTAGCGGCAGTCGAGGCCCAGCTCGCCGGCGTGCAGGGCGTGGCTGTAGAACACCGGCTGGACCGGCCGGTAGCCCACGTCCGTGTACTCCGGGGAGCCCCAGTACCACACCGCGAAGACCGCGAAGAGCCCCACGACGACCGCAGCTCCGCCGATCACCGCGGGAGCGCGGTTCGCCCCCTCCGAGAAGATTTGTGGCAAACGCCGACCAGCCTTTCCGCGGGTTGGACGTTCGGGATTTCGCTGTGCCCAGACGACGGGTCGGCGAAGGATACCCACCGCTTCGCGAGGGTGTCAAGGACGGATCAGGGCGTTCCCCCGTGCCCGTGGCCGTGGCCGTGCGGCGCCTCGCCGGCCGCCGGCGGAGCCACGTCGAGCGGCGAGTAGGCCATGCCGTCCGGCTCCTTGCCGGCGCGCAGGACGCCGACCGGGCGCCAGCTCTCGAGGTCGAGCACCTGGACGACGTCGGCGTTGGCGTGGGCGACCCAGGCGCGGCGGCCGTCGGGGGCGATCTCGACGCCGATCGGCACCGAGGAGTCGCCGAGCTCCATCAGCCGCCCCTCGCCGCCGCTGCCGGAGAGCGCCAGGTCGACCCGCCGCACCGCCTTGCGCTCGGCGACGTCGATCACCGTCAGGTCGCCGGACTCGGCGTTGGTGACCAGGAGGTGCCGTCCGTCGGGGGTGAGCTCGCCGCGGATCGGGAACTCGGCCGAGGGGATCGTCGCCGCCACCTCGCGCGCCACGAAGTCGACCAGGGTGACGGTGTCCGCCTCGCGGTTGGTCACCCACACCCAGCGGCCGTCCGCCGACATCGCCACCCCCTCGGCGCCGGCGCCGGTCGGCACGTCGACGAGCTTCTCGCCCGAGGCGAGGTCGACCAGCGTCACCGAGCCGGAGCCGATGTTCGCCACCGCCGCGCGCGTGCCGCCGGCGCCGAGCGCCACCATGTGCGACACCTCCTGCCCGGTGGGCACCGCGCGCGCCACCTCGCCGCTCTCGACGTCGACGACGACGAGCGCCTTCGCCGCCTCGGCGGTCACCGCCACGCGCCGCTCGTCGACGAAGGCGAGGCCGTGCGGCCGGCGGTACTCGCCGAGCTCGATCGTGCGCAGCACCTTGGCGGCCGGCACGTCGACGACGGTCAGCGTCGACCCCGGCTCGCGGCCGCCGTAGTCGGCGACCACCGCCAGCCGGCCGGAGGGCGACACCGCGATCTCGTGCGGCCCGGCGCCGGTGGGCAGGGTGGCGACCACCTCGCCGTCCGCCAGGTCGACGAGCGACACGGTGGCGTCGGACTTGTTGGCGACCAGCAGGGTGTCGGCGGCGGCCGGGGCGGCGGTGGCGGCGACGGCGGCGGCGAAGGTCAGGGCGACGAGGGGCGACTTGCGGCTCGGCATCGTGATCTCTCCTTGGGGGCCGATCAGGGTGCGCGAAGCCTATCCCGCGCCTCCGCGATCCCTATAATGCGGCACATGTCGCGAGGCTCGAAGGCGACCGAGGCGCCGGCACCGCCGCGCCCGGGCGAGGGGACCGCGCCGGAGCTCGCCGCGGCGCCCGCCGCCGGCGGCTCGCCGCGCACCACCTCGGGCCTCGAGGTCCGCCCCTTCTACCGGCCCGAGGACCTCCCCGCGGGCTCCTACGACGACCTCCTCGGCGACCCCGGGAGCCCGCCCTACACCCGCGGCCTCTACCGCGAGATGTACCGCCAGCGGCGCTGGACGATGCGCCAGTACGCCGGCTACTCCTCGGCCGACGAGTCGAACCGCCGCTACCGCTACCTCCTCTCCCAGGGCACCACCGGGCTCTCGGTCGCCTTCGACCTCCCCACCCAGATCGGCTACGACTCCGACGAGCCGGTGGCGCGCGGCGAGGTCGGCCGCGTGGGGGTGGCGATCGACTCGCTCGACGACATGCGGCGGCTGTTCGACGGCATCCCGCTCGACCGGGTGACGACGTCGATGACGATCAACGCCACGGCGCCGATCCTCCTCGCCCTCTACCTCGCCGTCGCAGAGGAGCAGGGCGTGCCGTGGGAGAAGGTCGGCGGCACGATCCAGAACGACATCCTCAAGGAGTACGCCGCCCGCGGCACCTACATCTACCCGCCGGGGCCGTCGCTGAAGCTGGTCACCGACGTGATCGCCTTCTGCGCCGAGCGGGTGCCGCGCTGGAACCCGATCTCGATCTCCGGCTACCACATGCGCGAGGCGGGGGCGACGGCGGTGCAGGAGGTCGCCTTCACGCTCGCCAACGGCCTCGCCTACGTCGACGCGGCGCTCGCCCGCGGCCTCGCGATCGACGACTTCGCGCCGCGGCTCTCCTTCTTCTTCAACGCCCACAACCACTTCCTCGAGGAGGTGGCGAAGTTCCGGGCGGCGCGGCGGCTGTGGGCGGAGCTCGTCCGCGAGCGCTACCGGCCGGCGGACGAGCGCTCGACCTGGCTGCGCTTCCACACCCAGACCGCCGGCTCGACGCTGACCGCCCAGCAGCCCGACGTCAACGTGGTGCGGGTGGCGATCCAGGCGCTGGCGGCGGTGTGCGGCGGCACGCAGTCGCTCCACACCAACTCCCGCGACGAGGCGCTCGGGCTGCCGACGGCGGAGGCGGCGCGGCTGGCGCTCCGCACCCAGCAGGTGATCGCCCACGAGTCCGGCGTCGCCGACGTCGCCGACCCGCTCGGCGGCTCCTGGGTGATCGAGCGCTGGACCGACGAGATCGTCGCCGCCGCCCGCCGCTACCTCGACACCATCGAGGAGATGGGCGGCGCCCGGGCGGCGATCGAGCACGGCTTCCAGCAGCACGAGATCGCCGAGGCCGCCTACCGCGCCCAGCGCGACGTCGAGGAGGGGGTGGCGAAGGTGGTCGGCGTCAACGTGCACGTCGACGAGGAGGAGCCGGAGGTCGAGGTGCTGGCGATCGACCCCGCCGCCGAGGAGGAGCAGGTCGCCCGCCTCGCCGCCTTCCGTGCCGGCCGCGACGGCGAGCGCGCCCGCCCCCCGCTAGCCGCGCTGG
>DATABP010000147.1:0-1597 GCA_036259515.1 Thermoanaerobaculia bacterium
GGAGCGCGAGGAGGCGGCGCTCGCCGCCGCGGCGGCGCGGGCGCACGCCGCCGCCGCCGGCCGCGACGAGGAGGGCGGCTGGCTCCACTGAGCGGGATCGCCTGGGACGCTCCTTGCCTGGGACGCTTCTTGCACCGGGAGCGCCGCGCCGAGCGGTGAAGGGCACACCTCGATCCCGAACACGACGGAGGCGACGCGCGACATGGCCGATTACGACGATGGCAAGCGGAAGGTGGGGGGATGCGTCGGCATCGGGCTGCTGGTGATCCTGGTCCTCGTCCTGGCGCTGGTGGCGCTGGCCACCTTCCGCGCCGGCGGCGCCCCGGAGATCGCCATCGAGCCGTCGGCGCAGGGCATCGGCGCGCGCACGGCGATCCAGGTGCGGGTGGCCGCCGGCGGCCGCGGGCTCGACGACGTGCGGGTGGAGCTGGTGCAGGGCGAGCGCGTCGAGGTCGTCGCCGAGAAGGAGTACACGCCGCGGGCGGCGTGGGCGTTCTGGGGCCCGCGCACCGCCGAGGACACCTTCACCGTCGAGGTCGGCCGCGAGACGCTGCGCAACCTGCGCTCGGGCGACGCCACCGTGCGCGTGGTCGCCGCCCGTCCCGGCACCTGGCTGCGCGATCCCGAGCCGGCGGTCGAGGAGGTGACGCTGCCGGTGCGGCTCACCCCGCCGAGCCTGGCGGTGACCTCGAGCCAGCACTACGTCGACCAGGGCGGCGCGGAGGTGGTGGTCTACCGCGTCGGCGACACCGCGGTGAGGAGCGGGGTGATGGCCGGCGACTGGTGGTTCCCCGGCTACCCGCTGCCCGGCGGCGGCGAGGGCGAGCGCTTCGCCTTCTTCGCCGTGCCCTACCTGCTCGCCGACCAGAGCCGCATCCGCCTGGTCGCCGAGGACGACGTCGGCAACCGCGCCGAGATCGCCTTCGTCGACCGCTTCACCCCGCGCGCCCCGGCCGAGGGCACGATCGAGATCACCGACGGCTTCATGAGCCGGGTGGTGCCGGAGATCATCAACCACACCCCGGGCTTCGAGGACCAGGGCACGCTGCTCGAGAACTACCTGTGGATCAACCGCGAGCTGCGCGAGCAGAACCGCAGCCGGATGGTCGAGCTCGCCGGCCAGACGGCCGAGGAGCTGCTGTGGAACGAGCCGTTCCTGCCCATCCCGGGCGGCCAGGTGATGTCCGCCTTCGCCACCCGCCGGAGCTACGTCTACAACGGGAGGAAGATCGACGAGCAGTTCCACCTCGGCTTCGACCTGGCGACGACCCAGCGCGACGTGCTGCCGGCCGCCAACACCGGCCGCGTGCTCCTCGCCGAGTACTTCGGGATCTTCGGCAACTGCGTCATCCTCGACCACGGCTACGGCCTGATGACCCTCTACGGCCACCTCTCGTCGATCGACGTCGAGCCGGGCCAGACCGTCCAGCGCGGCCAGCCGATCGGCCGCACCGGCCAGACCGGCCTGGCCGGCGGCGACCACCTCCACTTCGGCATCCTGCTCCACGGCCATCCGACCACCCCGGTCGAATGGTGGGATCGCCACTGGCTCCAGGACCGCATCGACCGCAAGCTCGGCGACGCCTGGGACCTCGCC
>DATABP010000148.1:0-3731 GCA_036259515.1 Thermoanaerobaculia bacterium
GGCGTCGACCACCAGACGATCGGGCGGCGATCCTCGTCGGCGAGCCGCATCACCTCGGCCGAGGACGGCTCTCGGAGCGCCAAGGGAACGATGGCCGAGGAATCCCAGAACTTCACCAGCCTTCCTCCCGCTCCTCGAGCAGCGCCCGGAGCACCGCGCCTTCCGGGTCTTCGCCGCGGGGGAGCCGGAAGAAGTCGTCCCCCAGCGGCCTTCCCGTCCCCCGCAGGATCCCCTTCCGCCGCAGCTCGGCGATCCGCTCGTCGTCCCACGCGCCCGGCCGCTCCGGGACCAGCCGCGCGATCGTCTTGCCTCGCTCCGTCACCAGCACCTCGCCTCCTTCCTTCACCATGGCCAGATACTCGGATAGACGGGATTTGAGGCGAGAAACGCTCACGGTCGTCATGTGACCAATCTAGTCACTTCGATCTGACCTGTCAAGTCCACCTCTCCGTCGCCACCCTCCCTCGCCCGCGAGAGCGGCCTGCCACGCGCGGCTTCGCGCCGCCTCGGGCGCGCTATGATGGCCGACTCGCCGCCCGCTCCCGCGCCGCGCGGCGAGCCCCTTCCATGCCCGATCCCGCCGCCGTCTCGCAGCACCGTCCGCCACCCGCCGCGATCGAGGTCACCGGCGCCCGCACCCACAACCTGAAGGGCGTCTCCTGCCGGGTGCCGCACGGGCGGGTGACGGTGGTCACCGGGCCGTCCGGGGCGGGGAAGTCGTCGCTCGCCTTCGACACCGTCTACGCCGAGGGGCAGCGCCGCTTCGTCGAGTCGATGTCGACCTACGTGCGGCAGTTCCTCGCCCAGATGGAGCGGCCGCCGGTCGACGAGGTGCGGAACGTGCTGCCGGCGGTGGCGCTCGAGGCGAAGAACGCGGTGCGCAACGCCCGCTCGACGGTGGGCACGATCACCGAGGCGTACGACGTGCTGCGCCTCCTCTTCACCCACCTCGGCGAGGTGAGCTGCCCGCGCGGCCACGGCGACGTCTTCGCCCGCCAGCCGGAGGAGATCGCCGCCGCGCTCGCCGCCGGCGACGCCGGGGAGCGCTTCCTCCTCGTCGCCCGCGTGGCGCGGCCGAAGAAGGGCGCCGACGCCGCGCTGGCCGAGCTGGTGCGCCAGGGGTTCCTCCGCCGCCTGGGCGACGACGGCGAGGTGGTGCGGCTCGAGCCGGGCGAGCGCTGGCCGGCCGCCCGCGACCCGCTGCCGCTGGTCCTCGGCCGCTTCCGTCCGGACGCCGACCCCGGCCGCCTCGCCGCCACGCTCGAGGACGCCTACCGCCTCGCCCGAGGCCGCGTCGAGGCGCACGGCGAGGACGCCGCCGGCGCGCCGCGCCTCCGCCACTACGGTCGCGAGCCGACCTGCCCGGTGTGCGGCACCGCCGTCCGCCGGCCCACCCCGGCGCTCTTCTCGTTCAACTCGCCGCTCGGCGCCTGCGACGCCTGCCAGGGCTTCGGGCGGATCATCGGCATCGACCGCGAGCGCGTCGTCCCCGACCCCACGCGCACCCTGGTGCAGGGGGCGATCGCGCCGTGGAACACGCCGGCCTACGAGGAGCTCTACGACGGCCTCCACCGCGCCGCCCGCCGCCGCGGCGTGCCGCTCGACGTGCCCTGGCGCGACCTCGCTCCCGAGCACCACGAGTGGGTGTGGAGCGGCCGCGGCGACTTCTGCAACCTCGACGACTTCTTCGGCTGGCTCGAGGACCGCGTCTACAAGGTCCACGTCCGCGTGCTGCTCGCCCGCTACCGCTCCTACGAGACCTGCCCGGAGTGCGGCGGCACGCGGCTCAAGCCCGAGGCGCGGGCGGTGCGGCTGGCCGGCCGCACGCTCCCCGAGCTCTCCGCGCTGTCGATCGAGGACCTCCGCGGCTGGCTCGCCGGCCGCCGCTGGACGCCGCGCCAGCGCGAGCTCGCCGGGCACCTCCTCGACGAGATCGGCGAGCGGGTCGAGGTGCTCCACCGCGTCGGGCTCGACTATCTCACCCTCGACCGTCAGGCGCGCACGCTCTCGGGCGGCGAGACGCAGCGCATCCACCTCGCCGCCGCGCTCGGCTCCGGGCTGACCTCCACCCTCTACGTCCTCGACGAGCCGACGATCGGCCTCCATCCCAAGGACAGCGAGCGGCTGCTCGACCTCCTGCGCGACCTCGCCCGCCGCGGCAACACCGTGCTCGTCGTCGAGCACGACCGCACGCTGATCCGCGGCGCCGACCACCTGATCGACCTCGGGCCGCGCGCCGGCGAGCACGGCGGCGAGGTGGTCGCCGAGGGAACCGTCGACGAGGTGCTGGCCCACCCGACCTCGCTGACCGCCCGCTACCTGCGCGACCGCCCGCCGACCGCCGCCCGCGAGCACCTCTCCCGCTTCCGCCGCGAGCAGGGGCTCGACAGCCTGGAGGAGGAGATCGCGTCCTACCCGCGGGTCGAGATCCGCGGCGCCCGCGCCCACAACCTCAAGCGGATCGACGTCGACTTCCCGCTCGGGCTCCTCGTAGCGGTGACCGGGGTCTCCGGCTCCGGCAAGTCGACGCTGGTGGAGAGCGTCCTCTACGGCACCTACCAGCGCTCGCGCGGCGTGGTCGACGTCGACCCCGGCGAGGTCGACGCGCTCCGCGGCCTCGACGGGCTGGCCGACGTCACCCTGGTCGACCAGCGGCCGATCGGCCGCTCGACCCGCTCGAACCCGGTGACCTACGTCAAGGCCTACGACGAGGTCCGCCGCCTCTTCGCCGCCACCCCCGGCGCCCGCGCCCGCGGGGTGACCGCCGGCCACTTCTCGTTCAACGTCGACAAGGGCCGCTGCCCGGTGTGCCAGGGCACCGGCGTCACCGAGGTCGACATGCAGTTCATGGCGCCGGTGACGGTGACCTGCGAGCGCTGCGGCGGCCGGCGCTTCGAGCCCGAGGTGCTGGCGGTGGAGTGGCAGGGGCTGTCGATCGACCGCGTGCTCGAGCTGACCGTCGAGGAGGCGCAGCGCGTCTTCGCCGGCGAGCGCAGGCTGGTCTCGCGGCTGGCGGTGCTCTCCGACGTCGGCCTCGGCTACCTGCGGCTCGGCCAGTCGACCTCGACGCTCTCGGGCGGCGAGGCGCAGCGGCTCAAGCTGGCGAGCTTCCTCGACCGGCCGCGGAAGGAGGCGCCGCGCCTCTTCCTCTTCGACGAGCCGACCACCGGCCTCCACCTCGCCGACATCGACCTCCTCTACCAGACCCTGCGCCGGCTGGTGCGGCGCGGCGACGGGGTGGTGGTCGTGGAGCACAGCCCGGACCTCGTCGCCCGCGCCGACTGGGTGGTCGACCTCGGCCCCGGCGGCGGCGTCCACGGCGGCGAGCTCCTCTACTCCGGGTCGCTCGAGGGCTTCCTCGACCGCGGCGAGAGCCCCACCGCCGAGGAGCTGCGCCGCCACGTGCGCTGGGAGCGCGAGGCGCCGGCGCTGGCGGCGGGAGCGGGGTAGGGCGGCACGATGGCCGGCGAGACCTGGTTCCTCACCCTCGGCGCGCGGCGCATCGAGCTGCCGGCCGGCGAGCACGTCGTCGGCCGCAGCCGCGACTGCGACGTGGTGGTGCGCGACGCGACGGTCAGCCGGGCCCACGCGCTGGTCGCCGTCGGCCGCGGCCGGGTGACGGTGCAGGACCTCGGATCGAGCAACGGCACGCTGGTCAACGGCCAGGCGGTGCGCGCGGAGACGCAGCTCGCCGAGGGCGACCAGCTCCGGCTGGGGCGGGTGCGGATGAC
>DATABP010000149.1:0-2597 GCA_036259515.1 Thermoanaerobaculia bacterium
CCCCCCCCCCCCCCCCCCCCCCCCCCCCCCCCCCGCTCCGGGGGTGCTCTCCCCCGGACTGCGAAGGGGCGAAGAGCACCCGGGAGACCTCGTTTCTCGCTGCGCTCGAGACTCGGGCGGCAAGGGCGACTGGAGGCTGCATGAGGGCTCTCCGACGCGGCCGGGGCGCGCCATGGGACCGGCGGGCGGGATGGTATCCCGTGGCGGCCGGTGGGCACCTGCCGACCGGCTGCTACGATCTCCCGCCGTCCGCCCACCTCCCCGCGCCCGTGAAGAGACCCCCGCCCTCCGCCGCGCGCCGCGCCGCCCTCCCCGCCCTCGCCGCCCTGCTGCTGGCGCTCGGCGGCTGTTCGGAGCCGGGCCCGGCCGGCGGCTTCCTCCTCCCCTTTCCGGCCGCCGCCGGCGCGGCGCCGTCGGAGGACGACTACGAGGCGCGCGGCATCCGCTTCTCGCACGCGCCGGCGGCGGGCGAGCTCGTGGTCGACGACCAGCGGCGGCCGGTGCTCCTCACCACCGCCGCCGGCTGGACCTGGCGCGGGCGGGTGCCGGAGGGGGCGCGGCTCTTCGCCGGGGCGCAGGCGACGGACGGGGCGTGGCAGGCGGCGCGCGAGCTGACGGTGCGGGTGGGAGTGCGCGGCGGCGGCGAGGAGCGCGAGCTGGCGGCCTCGACCCTCGCCGCCGGCGAGCGCGACCGCTGGCTCGACCTCTCCGCCGATCTCGCCGGCCTCGCCGGCGAGGTGGTCACCCTCGAATTCTCCGCCGACCTCGCCGGCGCCCCGGACGACGCGCGCTCCGAGCGCTGGATCGCGTGGGGCCCGGTGGCGCTCCACGGCGCCGCGGCGGCGGCCGGGGGCGGCGGGGAGCGCCCCAACGTGGTGCTGATCGTCGTCGACACCCTGCGCGCCGACCACCTCGGCGCCTACGGGCATCCGCTCCCCACCTCGCCCGAGATCGACCGCCGCCTCGCCGCCCGCGGCACGCTCTTCGAGGACGCCTACGCGCAGGCGCCGTGGACGCTGCCGTCGGTGCTCTCGTTCCTCACCGGCCGGCCGCCGGGCGAGCTCCTGCCCGCCGGCCGCGAGGCGCCCACCGCGGTGCCGCCCGGGGTGCCGACGATCGCCGAGCGGCTGCGCGACGCCGGCTACCGCACCGCCGCCTTCGTCGCCAACCCGACGCTCCAGCCGACCGTCGGCTTCGACCGCGGCTTCGAGACCTGGTGGGCGCCGCCGGCCGAGGTCGAGTCGCTCCGCCTCGACGCCGCCGAGGTCAACCGGCGCGCGCTCCCCTGGCTCGCCGCCCACGCCGGGGCGCCCTTCTTCCTCTACCTCCACTACATGGACCCGCACGACCCCTACGCCCCGCCGGAGACCGGCGCCGCCGAGGCGCCGTTCTTCCCCGGCTACGAGGGCGAGGTGACCGGCGAGATGGTGCAGGGGCTCTACCTGGGAGAGGTCGAGCTCGCCGACCCCGAGGCCGACCGCCGCCAGCTCGCCGCCCTCTACGACGGCGAGATCGCCCACGTCGACGGCCGGATCGGCGAGGTGCTCGCCGCCTTCGACGAGCGGCTCGCCGCCGACACCCTGTTCGTCCTCACCGCGGACCACGGCGAGGAGCTGGGCGACCACGGCGGCTGGAAGCACGGGCACACCCTCTACGACGAGCAGATCCGGGTGCCGCTGATCGCCCGCTGGGACGGGCGGGTGCGCGCCGGGCGGCGGATCGAGGGAGCGGTGCGCCTCCTCGACCTGGTGCCGACGCTCCTCACCGCCGCCGGGCTCGGCCGCCCGCCGGGGCTGGCCGGCGCCGACCTGACGCCGGTCCTCACCGGCATCGAGCCCCTGCCGCGGCGGGTGGCGCTGTCGCGGCACCTGTCGTTCGGGCCGCTCCGCGCCGCCGCCGTGCTCGACGACTGGAAGCTGATCCTGTTCAACCGCCGGGAGCCGTTCGAGCCCGAGAACGACCTCCACGCCGCCACCGCCCCCTTCGACCTCGAGCGCCTGGAGCGGATCGAGCTCTACGACCTCTCCGCCGACCCCGGCGAGACGCGCGACCTCTCCACCGAGGCGATCGACCGCGTCGAGCAGCTCGCGCCGGCGATCCACGCCCAGCTCGACCGCGAGCTGCCGGGGCTCAAGGTGATGCTCGACCGCGCGCCGGCGGGGAGCCGGGTGACCGGCCGGCTGACGCTGGCCGCCGCGCCCGCCGGCTGGCTGCCCTACTTCCTGGCCGAGGGCGACGAGGTGACCGTCGACGGCCGCGAGATCGCCTTCGCCTGGACGGCGGAGGTGCTGTCGAAGGGCATCCGCGTGCTCGGCGAGGTGGGCGGCGTCGAGTCGCTGGCGGTGGCGATCGACGGCGAGCCGGCGGCGGGCGGGCGGGTGCTCCTCGGCCGCGGCGTGCCCTACGCCGGCGGGCCGGTGCCGCCGGCGCGCCTGGTCGCCGAGAGCTGGCCGTTCGCCGTCTCCGCCTCGACGCCGCCGGTGCTGCGGGTGTGGCGCCGAGCGCCGGCGCCCGACGCGGTGCCGCCGCCGGCGCCGGACGACGCCGGGGCGGCCGCCGCCGCCGAGGAGGAACGCCAGCGCCTGCGGGCGCTCGGC
>DATABP010000150.1:0-2013 GCA_036259515.1 Thermoanaerobaculia bacterium
GAAGCCGCCGCGGTTGTGATCGCCGCGGTGGCCCGGCCCGCGATCGACGACCGGCGGCGGGTGGCCGTGGTCGCCGTCGTGGCCGTGGCCGCCGCCGTGCCCGTGTCCCGGATCGGGCAGGAAGAACCACACCGGCACCCCGTAGGCGACCGGCACGCCGTAGCTCGGCCGCCGCTCCGCCTCGGCGCGGGCGCGCTCGGCCTCGGCCTGCGCCTGGGCGGCGGCGGCGAGGTGGACGAGCGCCCGATCGCGGGCGCGCTCCTCACGCCGCTCGCGGACCAGGCGCGCCTCCTCGGCCTCGGCGCGCAACAGCTCGGCGCGCTCGCCGGCGGTGATCCAGGAGTCGCCGTGCCGCACGTAGCCGCGTCGCGCCATCAGCTCGTCGGGGGTGAGCCAGGGGCCGCTCCCCTCGTCGCGGACGTAGCCGAGCGACTCCATCAAGGCCGGCAGGCCGGCGAGGTCGGGATCGAGCGCCGCCGCGCGCCGCGCCGCCTCGCGGTAGCCCTGCTCGAGCCCGTGCTCGCGCGCCCAGCGGGCGAGCGCCAGCCAGTCGCCGGCGTTGCCGCCGTCGTCGGCGGCGAGCGCCTGGCGCCGCGCCACGTACTCGGTCTGCGCGGTGTCGCGCCGCTCGATGCGCTCCACCCGGCTGGCCGGCAGCCGCAGCGCGCCGCCGGGGAGCTGGATCACCACGCTCCCGCCTTCGCGGCGCGCCACCACGTCCTCGAAGACGTTGCCGTTGGTCAGGTACACGTCGTCCGCCGCCGCCGGCAGGGCGAGGGCGGCGGCGAGCGCGAGCGGCGCGAGCGGGAGGCGGCGGCGGGTCATGGCGAGGCTCTCGGGGCTCGGTTGCGAGGCGCGTTCCAGCGCCGCGGCAGGCCCTCGAAGCTCACAACCGGCCGCCGCGGAGGGCGATTCCGGCGCCGCCGCCGAGGACGGCCGGCCGCGGGCGACCTCCGGCGAGGTCGCCGGCCGCCCTCCGGCGGGGACGCTCGTCCTACTCGAGCGTGAAGTTGACCGTCAGGTTGTAGGTCACCGCGATCGGCTCGCCGTCGCGGTCGCGCGCCGGCTCGAAGCGCCACCGGCGCACCGTCTCCGCCGCCGCCTCGCCGAGCCCGAGCGGCAGGCCCTTGAGGATGTCGACGCGCTCGACGATGCCGCGCTCGTCGATCGTCGCCTGCAGGATGACGACGCCCTGGATGCGCGCGGCCCTGGCCTCGGCGGTGTACGCCGGCGCCGGCTTCTCGACCACCCGCGGCGGCGTGATCCCCTCCTCGACCCGCTGGACGCCCACCGCCGGCTCGACGACCAGGAACAGGTAGGGCGCCTCCTCGCCGTCGAGCCCGCCGACCAGCGCCCGCTTGTCCCGCGGCACGCTGACCACGCTGTCGGCGAAGGTCTTCGCTCCGTCCGTGAAGCGCACCCGGTAGGTGGCGAGCTCGCGGTTGAAGCCCTGGAGCGTCACCTCGATGCGCACCGGCGAGCTCGCCGAGGGCGGCGGCAGCGTCGTCTCCTCGCCGACGGCGAGCCGTTGCGGATGGGTGTAGAGGACCTCGACCTCCTCGAGCCGCAAGGTGCGCGTCAAATTGCTGGCCAGGGCGGTCACCTCGCGCACGGCGGCCTCGGCCGAGGGGCCGTCCGGCGCCCGGTCCCCGAGCGGCATGACCAGCCCGGGGATGACCAGCACGCCCTCGGAATCCGCGGCCTCGGCCGTCGGGTGGCCGGCGAGGAGCAGGAAGCGCGTGGCGAGCGACGGGTCGGCGGCGGCCGGCGCGGCGGCCGCCGCGGCGAGCGAGAGCGCGAGGGCCAGCGGGAGGGCGAGCGGGGCGGCGGGGTTCCTCATCGGGCGTCGTTCCTTTCTGCCGCCGCCGGATCGGCGGGGGCGAGGTGGAGGTAGAGCGGCGTCTCGTCGTCGAGCCAGAGGACGAGGACGTCCTGCTGGTCGACGACGATGGACGCGGTGGCCGGCGCCGGCGGCGCGGCGGGCGGATCGGCGGCGCGACGCCAGCGGCCGGG
>DATABP010000151.1:0-7953 GCA_036259515.1 Thermoanaerobaculia bacterium
GCTTCGAGGCCGAGGCGATGAAGGAGGGCGGCTTCACCGCCGAGGAGTGCAAGGAAGGCGGCTTCACCGCCGAGGAGATGAAGGAGGGAGGCTTCACCGCCGAAGAGATGAAGGAGGGCGGGTACGCCGCCGAGGAGCTGAAGGAGGGCGGCTACACCGCCGAGGAGTGCAAGGAGGGCGGGTTCGAGGCCGAGGAGATGAAGGAGGGTGGCTTCACCGCCGAGGAGCTCAAGGAGGGCGGATACACCGCCGAGGAGTGCAAGGAAGGCGGGTTCGAAGCCGAGGAGATGAAGGAAGGCGGCTTCACCGCCGAGGAGCTCAAGGAGGGCGGCTACTCTGCCGAGGAGTGCAAGGAGGGCGGATTCACCGCCGAGGAGATGAAGGAGGGTGGCTTCACCTCCGAGGAGATGAAGGAAGGCGGGTGGACCGCCGAGGAGCTCAAGGAGGGCGGCTACTCCGCCGAGGAGTGCAAGGAGGGCGGGTACACCGCCGCGGAGATGAAGGAAGGCGAGTGGACCGCCGAGGAGCTCAAGGAGGGTGGTTACGCCTCGGAGGAGCTCAAGGAGGGTGGCTACACCGCCGCCGAGTGCAAGGAAGGCGGTTTCACCTCCGAGGAGATGAAGGACGGCGGGTGGACCGCGGAGGAGCTCAAGGAGGGTGGGTACACCGCCTCGGAGATGAAGGAGGGTGGCTGGGAAGCCGCCGAGATGAAGGAGGGCGGGTACACCGCCGAGGAGCTCAAGGAAGGCGGCTACACCGCCGCCGAGTGCAAGGAGGGCGGCTACGAGGCCGCCGAGATGCGCGACGGCGGGTGGACCGCGGGCGAGGTCAAGGAGGGTGGCTACGAGGCCTCCGAGTGCCACGCGGGCGGCTACCCGGCCCTCGAGATGAAGGAGGGCGGCTGGGAGGCCGGCGAGCTCAAGGACGGCGGCTACACCGCCACCGAGTGCAAGGAGGGCGGCTACGAGGCCTCCGAGATGCGCGACGGCGGGTGGACCGCGGGCGAGGTCAAGGAGGGCGGCTACGAGGCCTCCGAGTGCCACGAGGGCGGCTACCCGGCCGGCGAGATGAAGGAGGGCGGCTGGGACGCCGGCGAGCTGCGCGAGGGCGGCTACCAGGCGGCCGAGATGCAGGAGGGCGGCTACACCGCCGCCGAGCTGCGCGACGGAATGTGGACCGCGTCCGAAGTGCACGGGGTCTACGACGCCCTGTCGCTCAAGGAGGGCGGCTGGATCGCCGAGGAGGTCTACGGCGTCTACTCCGCCGCCGAGCTGCGCGAGGGGATGTGGACCGCCTCCGACGTCCACGGCACCTACCCGGCCGCCGAGCTGCGCGAGGGCGGCTGGATCGCGCAGGAGGTCTACGGCGTCTACGAGGCCGCCGAGCTGCGCGAGGGCACGTGGACCGCCGCCGAGCTCCACGGCACGTATCCCTCCTCCGAGATGCACGAGGGCGGCTACACCTCGAGCGAGGTCAAGGAGGGCGGCTACACGCCGGAGGAGGTGATCGACGTCTACATGCCCGACGAGGTCGAGGGCGTGTACTCGATGGAGGAGTTCTACGGCCCGGAGGTCGACGAGTGCACCGCGGCGATCGACGAGTACGACTCCGTCATCGCCCAGGGCCTCGAACGGATCGCCGAGATGACCGCCTTCGTCGGCCAGCTCCGCAGCGACGTCACCGCCGCCGCCGACCAGGTCAAGGCGCAGTTCGACGGCTTCAGCCAGACGATCGCCGAGGCGCACCAGACGATCGAGCAGCAGGCCGCCGACATGCAGTCGCGCTTCGAGGACATGCAGTCGAAGCTCGACGAGTACGACCAGAACGTCTCGACCACGCTGACCGAGCTCGAGGGCGACCTCTCCAAGGTGGACACCTCCGCCGAGGAGTTCGGCGCGACGATCCAGTCGAAGCACGAGGGCGCCAAGGCCGAGCTCGACCGGCTGTCGCAGGGGATCGTCGCCTTCCAGGGCGAGGCGACCAGCCAGTTCGAGGCGCGGAAGCAGCAGATCGAGGCCTTCCAGCAGGAGGTCGAGTCGGTCGGCAGCCAGTTCACCGCCAAGAAGGACGAGCTCCTGGGCGACTACGACGCGCTCCAGGACGACGTCGTCGGCAAGCTCTCGAACATGCAGGGCGAGTTCGGCAAGCTGATGGGCGAGGCGGGCACCCAGTTCGACAACCTCACCGGCTTCCTCGAGCAGACGAGCGGCGACAAGCTGTCGGCGATGAAGGACCTGTTCCTGGAGACGGTGCTCGGCGAGCTGGGCTCGCAGTCGGGGCTCCTGGGCGAGGCGATGTCGGTCCTCGAGGGGGTCGGCCAGGCCGGCCAGCAGTTGATGGAGGGCGGCCTGGGCGAGCTGATCAACGGGATGCAGGGCGTGATCGACGTCATCGAGGCGGTCAAGCCGGTGCTCGAAGCGGTCGAGGAGCTGCTCGGCTGAGCCGGGCGTAACGGATTCTGAGTCAAGGTTCTGAGCAAGGAGCGGCCATGTCAGAAGTGCTCGATTTCGGTTCCAGCTACGCCGAGGCGCACTCGACCCTCGTCACGCTGACCTCGCAGATGGAGGAGCAGCGGCAGTCGGTCGACGAGCTGAGCTCGCAGCTCGACCAGGGACACCAGACGCTGGAGGCGGCGAAGGCGCAGGCCGAGCAGCTCCTCGCGTCGCTCGGCCAGGGCGCCGAGGCCGGCGGCCAGGAGACCTCCGGCGCCAACGGCGAGTTCGGCGGCGTCGCCGACGCGCTGAAGTCCGCCGCCGAGCAGGCGGCGGGCAGCGTCACCTCGCTCCAGCAGGCGGTGACCGACGGCTACAACCAGGTCTCGAACGAGGTCGGCCAGACGCTCGAGGCGGCGAACGGGCTCTACAACGACGTCACCGGCGCCGTCGACACCTGCGTCGAGGCCACCGGCGAGACGATCGGCAAGGTCGAAGAGGCGGCCGAGCTGACGATGCAGACGCTCGGCGAGCTGGAGAGCTCGGTCACCGAGCTGACCGGCCGGATGACCTCGCTCGGCGAGGACACCATCGGCAAGGCCGGCGAGCTGGCGTCGAAGATCACCGACGACGTCACCTCGCGGGCCGAGAACCTGTTCGGCGACGTCACCCAGGCGCTGGGCAGCGACTTCATGGACCAGGCGGTCGCCGGCTTCTCGGGCCTCACCGACAACATGGGCAACCTCTACGAGAACTTCGAGTCGATGATCAACGGCCTGGGCGACAACGTGATGAACCGCCTGGGCGAGGTGTTCACCAACACCATCCAGCACGCCCAGGACGAGGCGGCGGCGAAGATCGAGGCCGAGATCAACGACATCATCAACGACGCCGTCGCCTTCGTCGCCGAGGAGATCGCCTCCAACCTGACGATGGCCACCGCCGGCTCGGCGACCACCGCGGCGCTCGGTCCCGCGCTGCCGGTGATCGTCGCGCTCAAGGCGCTGGTCGGCGCCATCAAGACCGCGCTCGAGATCCTGCGGCTGGGCTTCTGAGCGTCTGAAAGGCACGGGAGAAGACAACGATGCGCGATTTCGTCCAACAGATCTCGGACGCCGGGCCGACCGCGGCGCCGCTGTTCGAGCAGATCAACGGCGAGGCCGAGGCGCTGCTCGGGCTGGTGCAGAGCCTCCAGACCAACGTCGAGGAGAAGCAGGCGGCGGTCGAGGAGCTGCGCGGCCGGGTCAGCGAGCGGATGACGGCGCTCAAGGCGATGGTCGAGGAGCGGCAGGCGCTGATCGAGAAGGTCGCCGCCGACGCCGACGCGGTGACCGGCGAGATGAAGCAGGCGCTCGAAGAGGTGAAGGGCGAGGTGATCGCCGCCCTCGACGCCGCCCAGGCGCAGATGGGCGAGTTCCGCGAGCACGTCGACGCCGGCCGCGAGCTGGTGCTGTCGGCCAACGAGGCGGCCCAGGGGGTGGTCCAGGAGGTCACCGGCCACGTCCAGAACGGCCGCGAGCTCCTCCATCAGGCGACCGACTTCGCCAACGAGCAGATCGACGGCCTCCAGGCCAAGATCGACGAGACCTTCCAGCTCACCGAGCAGGTGGCGAGCAACCTCGTCGAGCAGGTCGACACCGGCATCCGCGACACCGGCGCCAAGATCGAGGAGATGGTCGGCGTCTCGTTCGCCGACATGGGCAGCGCCTTCCAGACCGGCATAGAGCTGGTGCAGGGCAACGTCTTCGAGAACGGCGTCAACATGCTGCTCGACGACCTCCAGAGCCAGATCCAGGACCAGCTCAACTCGCTGATCGACCAGCTCCTGGCACAGGTCGTCGAGACCCTCGGCAACGTGCGCGAGAGCCTGTTCGGCAACGCCGAAGAGGCGAGCCTCGAGCGCAAGGCACTGGAGCCGATCCTCGACCAGCTCGAGAAGATCCTCGACCCGCTGTTCTCGGCGGTGGACCACATCAAGGGCATGGCGTCGATGGTCGGCATCGACGTCTGACGGAGAACTGACTGATGAGCATCCGCGACGCAGCAACCAGGACCAGCACGCAGATCCAGGACCAGCTCGCCGCCCAGGCGGAGGCGCTGGTCGGCCAGATCGGCGAGGCGAAGGGGCAGGTCGAGGAGACGATCGGCCAGCTCGACGCCACGTGGCAGGAGCTGTCGGCGAAGGGCGAGGAGCTGCTCGCCCGCGCCCAGGCCGCCGAGGAGCAGCTCCAGCAGTTGGGCGACGAGCTCCAGGCGCGCGCCGGCGAGGTCGCCCAGCACGTCACCAGCGCGATCGAGCAGGGCCAGTCGCTGGGCAGCGCCACCCGTGGCGTCGTCGAGGGCCTCCAGCAGGGGGTCGCCGCGCTGGTCCCCGACGTCGACGCCATCGCCGCCGGGGTCGACGAGACCTTCAAGGCGTTCGGCGAGCAGGCCCGCTCGCTCGACAGCATGCTGGAGGAGGTGCGCGCCGCCGCCGACCAGCACATCCACCAGCCGTTCGCCTCGCTGGTCGACGAGGTGCAGACGCAGATCTTCGACCGCGGCTCGGCGCTCGGCAACTACGTCGACTCCGAGTTCGTGCCGGCGCTCACCCAGCAGGTCGAGGAGCTCGGCAGCCACGTCGACGACATCGTCTCGCGCGCCGGCGACAAGCTCGAGGAGGTGCGCGCCGCCGCCGAGAGCGAGGGCTCGGACGTCCTCGGCCAGGTGGGCTCGATGTTCGGCGACCAGTTCGGCTCGCTGATCCAGACGGTGCAGCAGGTGGCGAGCCTGCTCGAGCAGGTGGGCGGCATCATCAGCGGCACCGCCGAGGCGGTGGGCACCGCCACCCAGGCGATGTCCGCCGGCACCAGCATGACGGCGATCGGCGCCAAGTCGGTGATCGGCATCGTCGAGGACATCATCGAGATCTTCGAGTCGGTCACCTGACCGGCTTGTTATGCTGATCGGCGGAGTCAGGAGGTCCGAAGCGATGCGGTCGCGGTCGTGGTTCTACGTCATCCTCGCGGCGCTGTGCGTGGCGCTCGCCGCCGCCCCGGCGGCGGAGGCGCAGCGCCCGCCGGCGCGCCCCACCGACGAGAAGGCGCCCCAGCGGCCGGCGCCGCGCCCGTCGCCGCGCCGCGCCGCCGGTGCTCCTCGTCTCGTCGGACATGGACTGCCGGCTCGAGCTCGACGGCGAGCCCCTGGGCGACCTCCGCAAGGACGTCGTCCAGGAGTTCCGCGTCCGCCCGGGCGAGCACCTTCTCCAGGCCTTCCCGGACGAGATCGAGGGGCCGGTGTGGAAGGAGACGGTGAACGCGCCGGACACCGGCTCGGTGGTCACCACCGTCGAGCTGCGCGAGGTGGTCGACGACTGGCGCGAGCAGATGGCGAACGTCGAGCGCTTCACCGTCCACCCCGACCACGTGGTCGACAACACCACCGGCCTGATGTGGACGCGCACCGCGACGCCCGACATGCGCTGGGACGACATCGGCGGCTACTGCTCGAAGCTCCGCGCCGGCGGGTTCTCCGGCTGGCGGCTGCCGTCGCTCGACGAGGTCTCGAAGCTCTACTGGCCGGACCACCCGTCGCCGCCCCAGGAGACCTTCCGCGAGACCGGCGAGTGGACGATCTTCGGCAGGAAGCGCGGCGAGATCCAGGTGCTGCCGCGCCACATCTTCGAGCCCTTCGACCAGAGCTCGGTCGACGCGGTGTGGGTGAGCGGCGCCGAGCCGCGCATCGCCTGCAGCTTCCTGGGCGAGTTCACCTGCTCGATCGGCGGCAAGAAGGCCCAGGCCAGCACCTTCTGCGTGCGGCGGGCCCAGCAGTGAGAACGGAACGGTGAGGAGGAGGGCGGCCCGATGAGCGTACCCTTCGACGACGTCGAGGCCGCCGAGCCGGCGCCCTCCACCCACCCCGGGCTGCCGAGGTCGACGATGGCGGTCGCCGGCGTCGCCATCGCGATGGCCGGGCTGATGACCTTCACCCTCGTGCAGTGGAGCGACGCGCGCACGCGGAGCGCCGAGCTGTCCGCCGAGATCGCCGCGATCGACGCCCGGCTCGCCGAGCTGCGCCCCGAGCTGGTCGCCGCCGAGGGGCAGCTCTCCGGGCTCGAGGAGCGCACCGGCCTCCTCGCCCCGGGGCGGCTGGCGGTGTGCAACCACTCCGGCTCGACGGTGACGGTGAAGATGGTCGCCGCCACCTGGCTCGGCGCGGACGGCGAGCTCCAGACCTTCAACAGCACCGACCACGGCCTCGACCTGTGGCGCATCCCGGCCGGCGAGCGGCTGGTGCTGGAGCGCCCGCAGGCCGGCTGGGACGGCAGCGTCACCTACTACTCCCTGTGGCTGCGCGCCCAGGGGCAGGAGTTCCCCTTCGCCGGCACCTGGCCGCCGGCCGAGGGCGGCGACTGCGTCGAGTGGAGGTGAGCGCCGTGGCCGGCCGCCGCTTCTTCTTCGAGCACAAGGGACAGAAGGTCGAGGTCGTGGACGCCGAGGTGCGCCTCGGCGCGGCGCCGGACGCGACGATCGTCGTCTCCGGCAAGGGCGTCGAGCCGCTCGTGGCGGTGGCCCGCCGCGAGGGCGACGGCGTGGTGCTCGAGAGCCGCGCCCGCGAGAACGAGGCGAAGGTCAACGGGCGCCTGCTGAGCGTCGCCGACCTCGCGCCGGGGGCGAAGCTCAAGCTCGGCGACGTCGAGATGCGGGTGGCCGGGGCGGGCGTCGACCTCCGCCTCGAGTCCGACGAGGGCACCTTCCCGATCAAGGTCGGCGCCAACCTGATCGGCCGCCTCGCCGACGCCGCGGTGATGGTCGACAACCCGACGGTCAGCCGCAAGCACGCGCTCGTCTTCCTGCTCCCCAACGGCCAGGCGCGCATCCGCCACCTCGGCGCCCAGAACGGCACCTGGGTCGACGGCGTGCGGCTCGGCCAGGTCGAGCTGTCCCAGGGCGACAAGATCGAGATCGGCGACGACCACCTGTTCTTCTTCGCCTCGGCGCCGGTCGCCGCGGCGGCGCCCCCCGAGGCCGCCGCCCCGCCCGCCGCCTCGCCACCCATCGAGCCCGAGCCCGGCGGCCCGCCGCCGCCGGACGCCACGGTGATCGCCGGCGCCCTGCCGCCGCTGCCGCCGCCGGTCGCCGCCGCCGCCCCCCCGGAGGGACCGCGCTTCGAGCTGATCCTCGGCGACGAGACGCACGTCTTGGGCCCCGGGACCTTCGTCGTCGGCCGCACGCCGGAGTGCGACCTGTCGCTGCCGGGGGACGCCCTGGTCAGCCGCCGCCACACCCAGATCACCGTCGAGGGCGACACCGTGCGGCTGCGCGACCTCGACTCGTCGAACGGCACGCGGGTCAACGGCCACCGGGTCGAGCGCGAGATCACGCTCGCCGACGGCGACCGCGTCGGGATCGGCGGCGCCGAGATCGTCTTCCACGCCGTGCGGCCGCCGGACCCCTACGCGGCGACCGTGCTCGGCGTCCCGGCGCCGGCGCCCGCCTTCTACAAGACGATGCTCGCCGGCGAGCTCGGCGCCGCCGGCGCG
>DATABP010000152.1:0-3640 GCA_036259515.1 Thermoanaerobaculia bacterium
CGCCGGCCGCCGCCTCGCCGGTCGGCTGGTCTACGACCTCGACGAGAGCGAGACGGCCGAGACGCTCGACGCCTCCTCCCTGGCCGTCCACTACACCCTGCCTTTCGGCCTCGTCGCGTCGATCGAGCCGCCTGGCGACGCCGACGAGGAGCCCGCCCCGCGGCACGCCCGGGTGACCCTCCACAACGGCGAGGAGCTGAGGCTCCAGCCGAGGGGCGACCTCGACGACGGCAACGTCGGCGTGCTGGTCTTCGTCGAGGGCCGGGAACAGCCGGAGCTGGTGCCCTGGAGCGAGGTCGAGCGGATCGACTTCGACCGGCCGGCGGCGATGTACCCGCCGCTCGGCTAACCGTTCGACTCGAACCGCAGCCGCGGGTTGTGCCGCGCCCGGCGGAGGTAGTCGATGACCCGCCCGACGGTGTCCACGGTGGCGCTCTCCATTTCGACGGCGCGGCGGAACCAGGCCAGTGCGGCGAGGGCCTCGCGGTGGACGTCGCGGGCGCGGAAGATGGGGACCATGGCGGCGGCGAGGTCCTTGAGCTCGGCGGTCTTGCCCTGGCGGGCGTAGACGGCGGCGAGGTCGAGCGAGACGAGGGCGGCGTCGTAGGCGATCTCCTGGTCGACGAAGCCCTGCTGCGCCCACGCCAGCAGGCGCTCGGCCTCGTCGTACTGGCCGAGTCCGGCGAGCACCTTGCCCTCCACCCAGGCGCGGCGGCGCTGGGTCCAGGCGTCGGCGAAGCGGTCGTAGAGCGGGCGGGCAGCGAGGAAGGCGGCGCGAGCGGCGGGGAAGTCGCCGAGGTTCGCCAAGCCGACGGCGAGATTGTGCTGAACGCAAAGTGCGAGGCGCGGGTCATTCTCGGGAGAGATCCACTCGGCGGCCTGTTTGAGGATCTTGATGCCCTGCTCGGCGGCACCCGCGAGATCGCAGACGATGGCTTGGGTCAGGAGTGAGCGCCCCGCGCGGTGGATCTCTCCAACAGAGCGGTACAGTCGCACCGCCCAGGTGAGCAGTCGATTCGCCTCCTCGAAGCGCTGCTGGTCTTTGCGCAACGAGGCGGTGAGGTCGAGCAGATGGCCACGTTCGATGGGGTCGCCACTTCCCGAACGAAGGACCGCCTCGGCTTCGGCGAGCAGCTCCTCGGCGCCGGCGAGATCAGAGCGCATACGCAACGTGTTGCCGAGGATGCCAAGACCGCGTGCACGGAGATCAGCGAGGAGACGAGGGTTCGGCGCCTCGCCCTCGAGTCGATCGACGACGTCGAGGCCAAGCCGGGCAAGGCTCTCCGCCTGCGCCGGGTCGTCAAAAGCTTCTTCGCGGGCGCGTTCGATGAGCAACTCGGCGAGAGGCCAGGAGCGGAAGCGGCGGCTGTTACGGACCAGCAGCCGGCGGCGGCGGACGGGGTGGAGGAGCAACTCGCCGAGGAGGACCGGCGCCTCGACCTGCTGGCGGGACAACGGCGCTCCCGCCCCGGCGCTCTGCTCGACCAGCTTGTCGAGGAGATCGGCGTAGGTGCGTGGCGACCAGGGGACGCTGGGCGCCGCGTCCGGCGCCCAGCCGAGGATCAGCCGCAGCCGACCGCGGCAGCGCTCGCACTCGACGAGATGGGTGAGCACCTTCCGCCCCCGCCCGGCGCCGACACGCTCGACCAGTCCCTCCAGCACGTGCTCGCTCGGATGAATCCGCATGCCCCCTGCTCCTCCTTGTCCAGACGTTCGAGCGCGCCGCGGCCGTCGGGCGCGGGCGGAGTGACGAACTTGCTCATCTGCAGCAACATCTTGCGTGAAGTCTATACAAATTGTCCGAAGGAGGAAACTGAGTCGCGCAGACATCTGTGTGTTGGAGGGAGGCCGACGCCGGTGAAGCGGCGCCGGCCTTTGGTCAGCCGTTCGGGTCCATGTGCGGGCCCGCCTCGCCCTGGGTGCCGTCCGGGTCCACCTCCGGACCGGCGGCGAGGCCGTCGGGATCCATGTACGGCCCCGTCTGCGGTAGCCCGTTCGGGTCCATGTCCGGCCCTGCATCGGACTCCGTCCCGCTCGCGGCGAAGATGTTGACGATCCAGCCGGTTAGCGTCTTCCACAGGCTCGCCGGCGGGGCGAGGACGGTGCCGCCTTCGGCGGGCAGTCCGTGGACCACGGGCGCCGCCGACACGGCCAGGACCGCGGCGAGCGCGACCGCGGCGAAGACACGAGGAGTGACTCGGTTCATGACGAAACCTCCCGGTTCGGCGGCGCGTCGCACGACCTCCATGGCCGGGCCGGCCGCCATTTCCTGAGTGCAGGACAAGTTACCTGAAGAGACAACGGCTCCGGCCGGCGGGGTGCGCCACGCGCCGCCGGTGTTCTTCGCCTCCACCGCGGTGGCGAACGCGTCGCTGGTGCCTTTCGGCGTCTCCGCCGCGGTGGCGCACGCGCCCGCTGGTGCTTTTCGACGCCTCCGCCGCGGTCGCGGACGCGCCGTTGGCGCCTTCGACGCCCCGCCGGGGCGGCGGACGCGCCATTGGTGTTTTTCGCGGCGTCCGCCACGGTGGCCGACGGGCCGTTGACGCTTTTCGACCCCTCTGCCAAGGTGGCCGACGCCTCGTCGATGTTTTTCGACCCGTCGGCCACGGTGGCCGACACCTCATCGATGTCTTTCGACGTCTCCGCCACGGTGGCCGACGCGCCGTTGGTGTTTCTCGACCCCTCCGCCACCACGGCGGACGCGTCGTCGACGTCTTTCGTCGCCTTCGCCGTAGACTGTCGCGGTGTCCTCCACCGCCTCCCGTCGCCTCTACCCGCGCCAGCTCCGCCGGCTCCAGGTGCGCTTCTGGCGGGCGGGGGAGGAGCGGCCGCGGCAGGGGTTCACCAAGAACGTCTCGCTGACCGGCGCCTTCGTCGCCACGCCGGACCCCGCCGGCCGCGGCGACCGGCTGCGGCTCGAGCTGACCGATGGCGCGCGCAGCGCGACGCTCTATGCCGTCGTCGTCCACGCCCACCGCGTGCCGCCCGAGCTGCGCCGCTTCGCCGACTCGGCGATGGGGCTGCGTTTCCTCGGGCTCGACGAAGTGGTGGGCCCGTTCCTCGGCGAGGAGGCGCTGCGGCCGCGGCTGGAGGGGGAGGTGGGCGGCGGCAGGATCGTCGGCGGGACGGGCGCGGTGCCGGTGGAGGAGCGCGGGGAGCCGGCGGAGGAACGATTCGAGCCGAGCGGGGGTCGGGGCGACGCCGCGCCGGCGCCGGGAGCCGCCGGCGGCGCGGCGGGCGACCGCGGCTCCTTCGCCGGCCGTTCCTCCGCGCAGCCGACCGCGTCGGCCGGCGGCGACCGCTCCGTGCCGCTCCCGGCTTCGCCGCCGCCGGCCTCGGGCACGGGCCAGTTCGCCTGGTCCCCGTCCTCGCCCTCACCGGGGTCCGGCACCGGGCGCTTCGCCGCCGTCCCGCCGGCGCCCGCCGCCGCCTACGCCCTCGCCTTCGCCACGGCCGAGGACTTCCTCGTCACCTACCGCCGCGACCTCGCCAACGGCGGCCTCTTCGTCACCACCGACCGGCCGGCGCGGCTCAACGAGCGGGTGGCGGTCGAGCTGCGGCTGCCCGGCGAGTCGCCGGCGACGGTGCGCCTCGAGGGACGGGTGGTGCAGGTGGTCGACCTTCGGCCGGTGGCCTCCGG
>DATABP010000153.1:0-2100 GCA_036259515.1 Thermoanaerobaculia bacterium
GCGCCGACCGATCCGCCCGCCCCGAACGCGCCGGTCGGAACCGCCGGAGGAGAGCCCTCACCGGCCGCGCCCGCCGCGCCCGCCGCGCCGCCGTCCCCCGCTCTCGCCGCCCCCAGCCGCCGGAGCTGCTCGCGGCTCATCGGCCCCGCCAGGTACGACATCGCCCACCGCGTCTGGAACAGCACCGGCTCGGGCTCGTGGACGTTGCGCATCAGGAACACGCGCTTGCCGAGGCCGGAGAGCAGGCGGTCGATCTCCCCGCGCGGCAGGCCGGTGGCGGCGGCGCTCTCCAGGCCGTCGAGCAGGCGCTCCTTGTCGCGCTCGGTCTGCAGGCGCCCGAGGAACCAGGTGCCGATGTTGCCGAGGCCCTTGTAGTCGAGATCGACCGGGTTCTGGGTGCCGAGCACGAGGCCGACGCCGAAGGCGCGCGCCTGCTTGAGGAGGGTGAGGAGCGGGCGCTTGGCGGGCGGCTCGGCGACCGGCGGCAGGAAGCCGAAGACCTCGTCGATGGCGAGGATCGCGCGGAGGCCGGTGGCGCCGGGCAGCCCACGCAGCCAGCCGAGCACCTGGGAGGCGAGGAGCGCGACGAAGAACATCCGCTCGGCGTCCGAGAGGTGGGCGATCGAGAGCACCGCGAGCCGCGGCCGGCCGTCCGGCGCGTAGAGGAGGCGCGGCACGTCGAGCGGCTCGCCTTCCAGCCAGGCGGCGAAGGACGGCGAGGCGAGGAGACCGTTGAGCGCCATCGCCAGCGCGAAGCGGTCGGCGGGCGGGAAGAAGGTGTCGAGCGGCATCACCCCCACCCGCTCGACGGGCGGCTGCTGCACCAGGGCGATCAGCCCGGCGAGGCCGAGGTCGCGCCCCTCGCGCCAGGCGGCCTCGACGAGGAGCGAGAGGAGGATCGTCTCGCGGCTCCGCACCGGGTCGGCCGCGATGCCGAGGAGGCCGAGCACGCTGGCCACGGTCGCCGCCACCCGGTCGCGCAGGAGGTCGGCGTCGGCGCGCGCGGCGGGCGGCGGCGCGGCGAACGAGGCGAGGACCGAGAGCGGCCGCCCGGCGGCGCTCCCCGGGGTGAAGACGGCGACCTCGGCGGCGGCGCGCAGGCGGGCGATGCGCGAGCCGTCCTGGTCCCACTCGGCGAGGCCGCGGCGCCAGGTCTCCGCCTCGCGCGCCGCCAGGTCGTCCGGCGACAGCCCCTCGCGCTGCGCGCGCCCGGGGTCGACCCACGGCGCGAAGTCCGCCGGCGCCAGGTCGGGGAAGGCGAGCGCCAGGTTGGCGAGGTCGCCCTTGGGATCGACCACCAGCGCCGGCACGCCGTCGAGCGCCGCCTCCTCGAGCAGGTCGACGATCAGCCCGGTCTTGCCGCTCCCGGTCATCCCGACGACCAGCGCGTGGGTGACGAGGTCGGCGGAGTCGTAGAGGAACGGCTCGCGCGCCGCCTCGCCGGTCGCCGGGTCGACCGGGCGGCCGAGGTAGAAGGTGCCGAGGCCCTCGTAGGCGGGCGAGGTCGTCGTCACACGTCCAGTCTAGGCCGATTCCGGGTCCCGATCGGGACCCGCCTCCCCCGGCAGCCCGACCGTCACCTTCACCTCCTCCGGCCGCAGGTGGCGGGCCACCGCGGCGGCGACCTCGTCGCGGGTGAGGCGGCGGAGGCGGTCGCGCCGCCAGGTGGGGTGGTCGAGGGGGAGGCGGTAGTGGTGGCCCTCGGCGAGGAGGTCGGCCCACTGGCGGGCGGTCTCGCGGCGGAAGGGCTCGCGGCCGACGAGGTAGGCGACGGCGTCGGCCACCTCGCCGGCGGTGGGGCCCTCCTCGACGAAGCGCGCCAGCTCCTCGCGCGCCGCCGCCTCGGCCGCCTCGACGGTGTCGACGCCGGTGCCCACGTAGACCACCAGCCGGCCGGGATCGAAGCCGGCGCCGGAGACGGTCTGCGCGGTGGCGGTGTAGGCGAGGCCCTCGCGCTCGCGGATGCGCTCGGGAACGCGGCCGGTCAGCCCGGCGCCGGCGCCGAGCACCACTCCGGCGGCCTCCAGCGCCTCGAAGTCCTCGTGGCGGCGCTCGACGGTGAGGTGGCCGAGGTAGAGGTGCGCCTGGCCGGCGTCGCCG
>DATABP010000154.1:0-1952 GCA_036259515.1 Thermoanaerobaculia bacterium
CCAGCGCGGCGACGGCGGCGAGGACTCCCGGCAGGGCGAGCGCGCGGGCGAGCGAGGCCGGCGGTCGAACGTATCGACGCATCGCTATATCGTTCATGCAATGGCGCCGCCAACGCGAGCGGCCCGCTCTGCTAGCCTGCCCGCATGAGCGACGCGCCGAGCCTGATCGAGCAGGGCCACAGCCCGGTCAACATCCGCGACATCTCGATCAAGTGCGGCCAGTGCGGCACTTACCAGACGCTGGTCCGCTTCGAGCCCGGCCCGGAGTGGAACGTCTACACCTACGAGTGCGAGAACGACCGCTGCGACCCGGCGGTCACCCGCACCCTGGTCGAGGTGCCGCGGGAGCTCGACGAGTTCGCCCGCCGCGATCCGAACTGGCGCGGCGGACGCCGTTTCGGCGGCGAGGAGTGACCCGCCCCGCCGCGCCTCGGCCGGCGGTCCCGCAGCCGGCTCGGGGCGGGAGCCGCGTGCTAGCATCCCCCTCGCTTGCGCCGCCCCCTCCGGGCGACGGCAACTCCCATCGTTTCTGACACTTCTACTCGATACCACTCTTCTCGAGACCACGAGGACCCGAACGCGATGAGCACCATCGTCCACATCGTGGGCACCGGCACGATCGGCGAGCCGCTGATCGGTCTGTTCACCGACTTCCGCGACCGTTTCGGCATCGACGAGGTCACCTTCCACAAGCGCACGCCGCTCGAGTCGGACAAATCGAAGCTCGACCACCTGATGGCGCGCGGCGCCAAGCTGGCGGTCGACGCCGACGTGCGCGGCGAGTTCGAGAAGCTCGGCCACCAGGTCAGCTACGACGGCCAGCAGGCGCTGGAGCGGGCGACCGTGGTCATCGACTGCACGCCGGCCGGCAACGAGAACAAGGCGAAGCTCTACGACCACCTGCAGGGGCCGCGCGGCTTCCTCGCCCAGGGCAGCGAGGAGGGGTTCGGCAAGCCCTACGCGCGCGGCGTCAACGACGAGGCGCTGGTCCCCGGCGAGGACAAGTTCCTCCAGATCGTCTCCTGCAACACCCACAACATCACCACCCTGATCAAGACGCTCGCCCACGACCAGGGCGACGGCTTCTTCCTCGAGCGCGGCACCTTCGTCTGCATGCGGCGGGCGAACGACATCACCCAGACGGCGGGGTACGTGCCGGCGCCGCAGGTGGGCAAGCACGAGGACGCCCAGTTCGGCACCCACCACGCCAAGGACGCCCACCGCGTCTTCTCCACCCTGGGCCAGGACCTCGACCTCTTCTCGTCGGCGGTCAAGCTCAACACCCAGTACATGCACTCGATCTGGTTCGACATGCAGCTCTCGCGGGACGTCGACGTCGCCGAGATCGAGCGCCGGCTGCGCGGCAACCCGCTGGTGGCGGTGACCAACAAGCGCTACGCCAACCTGATCTTCAGCTTCGGCCGCGACCACGGCTACTACGGCCGCATCCTCTCCCAGACCGTCGTCGTGCTGCCCACGCTGACCGTGCGCAACGGCCGCGAGGCGGTGGGCTTCTGCTTCACCCCGCAGGACGGCAACTCGCTCCTCTCCTCGGTGGCCGCGGCGCTGTGGCTGATCGACCCCGACGAGACGAGCCTCCAGGCGCGGCGGGCGCACATCCGCCGCTGGCTGTACCGGGAGATTTGAGACCGGACACGATCCAGGTCGGGGACCTGCGGCTCGAGGGGGTCTCGCGGGCCGGCGTCGAGACCTGGGTCCGCGTCCACCCACCGGGGCTCGCCTTCGACGCCGGCCGCGGCGCCCTGCCGCTGGCCGGCGCCCGCGACCTCTTCGTCACCCACGGGCACCTCGACCACGCGCTCGGGGTGCCCTTCGTGCTCTCCCAGCGCTCGCTCCACCAGCTCGCCTCGACCCGCGTCTTCTGCCCGGCGCCGGCGGTCGAGGCGCTGGCCGACTTCGTCGCCGCGGCGGCGCGCATGGAGGGCTGCGCC
>DATABP010000155.1:0-11367 GCA_036259515.1 Thermoanaerobaculia bacterium
GGCTGGACCCGCAGGTCCGCCGGCGGATCGAAGCCGCGCTGGTCCGGTTCGCCACCACCGGCCATGGCGACATCGCGCGGCTCACCGGCGTCGAGCCGCCTCAGTACCGCCTGCGCGTCGGCGACTGGCGGGTGGTCTTCGCCGTCGATCGGCCGGCCGGGTCGCTCTACGTCGCGCACGTTGCCCATCGGTCCGTGGCCTACCGATAAGACGGGTGGCCGGAAGCGAGCCCTGGTCGTGACGACGCGCTTGAAACCACCTTCCGAGGAGCATTCGGCCGCCCCCGACGCCCTCGCCCGGGCGCAGGTCCTCGCCGGGGCGATGGCGGCGGCGGTGGGGGTGTACGCGCTGGTCGCCTGGCTGGTCGTCGAGGTCCTCGAGGGGGGCGAGGGGCTGATCGGCGGGCTGCCGGCGCCGTGGCCGGGGGTCTTGATCGCGGTGGCGGCGGCGATGCTGCTCGCCGCGCCGGTGATCGAGCGGCGGGTCGCGGCCGGCGGTGGCGAGGCGGCCGACGTTCCCGAGCGCTACCGGCTCGCCAAGACGGTCGGCTTCGCGATCCGCGAGGCGGCCGCGGTGGTCGGGCTGGTGGTCGGGATCACCACCGGCGAGCCGCGCTGGACCTGGGCGGTCTGCGCCGGCACGCTGGTGCTGATGGCGCTCGCCTGGCCGCGGGCGGCGGACCTGCCCTCCCGATACTCGCGCGACCCGCGATGACCGCCGCCCCGCTCGCCGATCCCGTCCGGCTGGAGCTCTACACCAACCGCTTCTCGGCGATCGCGCGGGACATGGGGGAGGTGCTGCGGCGCTCGGCGCTGTCGACCAACGTCCGCGAGCGGCTCGACTTCTCGTGCGCGCTGCTCGATCCGGCCGGGTCGCTGGTGGTCAACGCGCCGCACATCCCGGTGCACCTCGGGGCGCTCGGGCTGTGCGTGCGGCGGGTGGCGGCGGCGGTGGAGATGGTGCCGGGCGACGTGGTGGTCACCAACCACCCCGGCTACGGCGGCTCGCACCTGCCGGACGTGACGGTGATCACGCCGATCTTCGCGGACGACGACGCCCTCCCGCGCCTCCTCGGCTACGCCGCCAGCCGCGCCCACCACGCCGAGATCGGCGGCCGCCGGCCCGGGTCGATGCCGCCGGACGCCACCCGTCTCGCCGACGAGGGCGTCGTCCTGCCGCCGATCCACCTGGTGCGCCGCGGCGAGCCGCGCTGGGACGAGCTGCGCCGCCGGCTGAACGCGCCGCCGTGGCCGTCGCGGGCGCCGGAGGAGAACCTCGCCGACCTCGCCGCCCAGGTGGCGGCGAACCGGCGCGGCGCCGCGGCGGTGGCCCGGCTGGCGGCGGAGGAGGGCGCCGGCGAGGTCGCCGCCGCGATGGCCGGCATCGAGGCGCGCGCCGAGACGCTGCTCCGCCGCGCGCTGGCGCGCTGGGCCGCCGAGCGCCCCGGCCGGAGGACGGCCGAGGACCGCCTCGACGACGGCGCGCCGCTCCGCGTGGCGGTGGAGCTCCTCGCGCCCCGTCCGGGCGCCCCCGCCGTGCGCATCGACTTCACCGGCTCGGCCGGCGTCCACCCCGGCAACCTCAACGCCACGCCGGCGATCGTGCGCAGCGTGGTGCTCTACGTGCTGCGTCTCCTGGTCGGCGAGCCGCTGCCGCTCAACGAGGGGCTGATGCGGCCGGTCGAGCTGATCGTGCCCGAGGGGCTCCTGGCGCCGCCCTTTCCGGACGACCCGGAGCTGTGCCCGGCGGTGGTGGGCGGCAACGTGGAGACCAGTCAACGGCTGGTGGACCTGCTGCTCGCCGCCCTCGGGCTCGCCGCCGGCAGCCAGGGGACGATGAACAACCTGCTCTTCGGCGGCGCCGGCTTCGGCTACTACGAGACGATCTGCGGCGGCTGCGGCGCCGGCCCGGGCTTCGCCGGCGCCTCGGCGGTGCACAGCCACATGACGAACACCCGCGCCACCGACCCGGAGGTGCTCGAGCGCCGCTACCCGGTGCGCCTCGACCGCTTCGCCGTCCGCCGCGGCTCGGGCGGCGCCGGCCGCTGGCCCGGCGGCGACGGCGTCGTCCGCGAGCTGACCTTCCTCGCGCCGCTGACCCTCTCCCTCCTCACCCAGCACCGCGCCGCCGACCCCCGCGGCGCCGCGGGCGGCGCCGACGGCGCCCCGGGCGGCCAGCGGCTGGTGCGCGCGACCGGCGAGGTGGAGGAGCTGCCCGCGATCGCCGGCCGCGAGGTCGGACCCGGCGACCGGCTGATCCTGGAGACCCCGGGCGGCGGCGGCTGGGGCGCGCCGGAGCCGCCGTGAGACGCCTCCTCGCGGTCCTCCTGTGGTCGGTGATCGCCGCCGCCTTCATCGGCCCCGGCACCGTCACCACCTGCGCCGCCGCCGGCGTCGATCACGAGCTGGCGCTGGTCTGGGCGCTCGTCTTCTCGACCTTCGCCACCTTCGTGCTGCAGGAGGCCGCCGCGCGGCTGACCGTCGTCTCCGGCCGCGACCTGGCGCGGGCGCTGTCGCACCGCGGCGGCGGCACCGGGCGGCTGGCCGGCGTCGTCCTCGTGGTGCTGGCGATCCTCCTCGGCTGCGCCGCCTACGAGGCGGGCAACGTCGTCGGCGCGGTGACCGGCGCCGCCCTCGCCCTGCCGCTGCCCCTCCCGGCGCTCACCTGCGGGGTGGTCGCCGCCGCGGCGCTCCTCCTGTGGATCGGCAGCCCGGCGACCATCGCCCGCGCGCTCGCCGGCTTCGTGGCGCTGATGGGGATCGCCTTCCTGGTCACCGCCGCGCTCCTGGCGCCGCCGGCCGGCGAGCTCCTCGCCGGCGCGCTCGTCCCGAGGATCCCGCCCGGCGCCGGGCTCCTCGTCCTCGGGCTGGTGGGCACCACGGTGGTGCCCTACAACCTCTTCCTCGGCTCCGGCGTGGCGGCGGGACAGGTGCTGTCGGAGGCGCGCTTCGGGCTGGCGGTGTCGATCGGGCTCGGTGGGCTGATCTCGATGGGGATCGTGGTCGTCGGCTCGGCTCTCGACGGCGCGTTCTCCTACCCGGCGCTCGCCGCGGTGCTCGCCGAGCGCCTCGGCGGCTGGGCGGCGCCGCTCTTCGCCGCCGGGCTCTTCGCCGCCGGGCTGTCCTCGGCGGTGACCGCGCCGCTCGCCGCCGCGATCACCGCCGCCGGCCTGTTCGGCGATCCCGACCGCCCCGGCCGCTGGGCGCCGCGCTCGTGGCGCTTCCGGGCGGTGTGGATGGCCGTCCTCGCCACCGGCCTCGGCTTCGGCCTCGCCGGCCTGCGCCCGGTGCCGGTCATCCTCCTCGCCCAGGCCGCCAACGGCGTGCTCCTCCCCTGGGTGGCGATCTTCCTCCTCCTCGCCGTCAACGACCGCCGGCTGATGGGCGAGGCCGGGCTCAACGGTTGGGTGTCGAACCTGGCGATGGCGGCGGTGGTGGCGGTGGCGCTGGTGCTGGGGACGAGCGGCGTGCTGCGCGCCGCGGTGGCGGCGGCGGGCCGGCCGGCGCTCGACGAGGCGACGCTGGTCGCGGCCGCCGCAGCTCTGGCTCTGCTGCTGGCGGTGCCGGTGGTGCGGCGCCTGAAAACCCTCCGGTGATCGCTCGGGAAGAGCATTGCTTCGGCCGCAACACCCCTCCTGTCGCTCACGAAGACGATTTCTCGCCGGCCTCCCCTGGTGCGGGTTCCTCGTCGCGCCGTTCCGGAGGGACCGCCGGCCTGGAGGCTCCCGCAAGCTGTCCCGCCGCCTCGCGCACGAGGTCGGCGAGCGCCGCCACGAACGCTCGCGAGGTGTCGAGCGACTCGCTGCGGGTGAGCCGCACGCCCGCCGCCTCCGCCGCCCGCCCCGCCTCGACGTCGAGATCGAAGAGCACCTCGACGTGGTCGGAGACGAAGCCGATCGGCACCGCGACCAGCTCGCGCACGCCGGCCGCCGCCCGTTCCGCGATCGTTTCTCCCACGCTCGGCCCCAGCCAGTCGCGGGCGCCGTGGGCGGCGCTCTGGTAGGCGAAGGTCCAGGCGAGCGGCCGCCCGGTCGCCGCCTCCACCCGCGCGGCGACCAGCGCGCAGCTCTCGCGGAGCTGCCGCTCGTAGGGGTCGCCCTCGCCGAGGATGCGCGCCGGCAGACTGTGGGCGGTGAACAGCGCCTCGGCGGCGGCCGGCTCGGCGAGGCGGCCGAGCGCCGCGACCACCCGCTCCGCGACGGCGGCGACGAAGCCCGGGTGGTCGTGCCAGCTCTCGACGCGCACCGCCTCGAGCTCCCCGCCGGCGGCGCCGAGCGCGTCGTCGAAGCGGTCGAGGTAGGCGCCGATCGACAGCCGCGAGTAGTGCGGCGCCAGGCACAGCGCGACCAGCCGCCGCCGCCCGTCCGCGACCGCCTCGGCCACCGCGTCGGCGATCCGCGGCGCGCTGTGCCGCATCCCCACCCACACCCGCCAATCGGCCGAGAGGTCGTCCGCCAGCGCCCCCTCCAGCGCCGCCGCCTGCGCCCGCGTGATCTCCACCAGCGGCGACCGCCCCCCGATCGCCGCGTACCGCCCCCGCACCTCCTCGATCAGCGCTCGCGGCGTCTCGCGCCCGCCCCGCACGTCGAGCAGGAACGGCTCGATGTCGTCGAGGTCCCTCGGCGCCCCGTACGCCATCAGGACCACGGCACGGCGTTCGCGGGGTCTCGTCGTCGCCCCCGCCCTCCTCACCCCGCCCACGTCTCCACCAGCTCCTCCCGCCCCCGCCACACCGCCGTCCACACCGGCGTGTCCCGCGCCGTGAACCCGCGCACCTCCGTCGCCCGGAGCTCGCCCACCAGCTCCGAGAACGCCCCGAGCTCCGCCGTGTCGTAGACCACCACGAAGTCCTGGTCCTGGAGGCCAAAGGCGTAGAGCAGGAGTTGGCGGACCGCCGGATGGCGGCGGCCGACGCGGATGTGCTCGCCCATCAGCCGGCGGCGTTCGTCGAGGTCGAGGCGGTACCAGTCGTGCGTCTTCACGAAGGGGTAGACGACGAGGTAGGGGAGGCGCTCGGCGGCGAGCGGGTCGATCGCCGACTTCGAGGCCTCGCGCACGTAGGGCGACGGGCGGGTCAGGCCCCAGAGCGTCGATCCGGGCGCGACGAGCCGGCGGTGGCGGGCGACGGCGGCGGCGGCGCGGCGGAAGAAGGCGTCCGGCGCCGCCGGATCGTCGGCGTCGACGGCGCTCCACACCAGGAGGTCGCCGTCGTCGCCGGCCGGGTAGCGCTGGTAGAACGCCACCCGCTCCGCCGCCGCCCCGAGGTCGTCGAGGAGCGCCGCGAGCGCCGTCCGCCGCTCCGCCTGCGCCAGCTCCCAGGCCGCGCCGCGCAGCCGGAAGAGGGCGAAGTGGGACAGCGTGCGCTCGGCCATGGCGGCGCCGATCCTCGCACACGGCCACGCCCCCGGATCGCCCGCCGGGCCCTGGTGTACGCTGGCGCCCGATGCGCCCGAACGAGAGCCTCCTCGACCTGGTGCTCGAGCTCCAGAGCCTCGACCGGCTGCCGCGCGCCGGCTACGTGCTGCGCGGGGTGGCCGAGCCGGAGAGCGTCACCGAGCACTCGTGGCACGTGCTGTTCCTGGTCTGGGCGCTCGGGCGGCTGGTGCCGGAGGTCGACGTGGGGCGGGCGGTGGAGATCGCGCTGGTCCACGACCTCGCCGAGCTGCGGGTGGGCGACCTGCCGCGCACCGCGGCGCGCTACTTCCCGGCCGGCGCCAAGGCGGCGGCGGAGACGGCGGCGATGGAGGAGATCCTCGCGCCGCTGCCGGCCGAGGCGCGGCAGCTCTACGCCGAGTACCAGGCGGCGGAGACGCCGGAGGCGCGGCTGGTCAAGGCGTGCGACAAGCTCCAGCTCATGCTCAAGGTGGCCGCCTACGAGCGCTGGGGCGCCGGCGGGCTCGGGGAGTTCTGGGACAACCCGGACAACTTCCCCGACGGCGGCTTCGCGCCGGTCGCCGAGCTGTTCGCGGCCCTGCGCCGCCGCCGCGAGGCGGAGCGGGAGGCGCGGCGGGAGGCGGAGGTCGGGAGGTGACGGAGGCGGCGCTCGCGGTGGCGGCCTTCTCCGTGCGCGACCTGCCGGCGGTCAACGCCGGCCTGAACGCGCTGGCCGCGGCGCTCCTCGTCATCGGCTGGGTGCTGATCCGCCGCCACCGCGTGCGCGCCCACCGCGCGGTGATGCTCGCCGCGGTGGCCGTGTCGATCGTCTTCTTCGCCAGCTACCTCACGTACCACGCGCAGGTGGGGTCGGTGCGCTTCCAGGGCCAGGGCACGGTGCGCACGGTGTACTTCGCGATCCTCCTCACCCACACCGTGCTCGCCGCCGCCGTGCCGGTGCTCGCCGGGCTGTCGCTGTGGCGCGCCTTCGGCCGCCGCTGGCGCCAGCACCGGGCGATCGCCCGGTGGACGCTGCCGATCTGGCTCTACGTCTCGGTGACCGGGGTGATCGTCTACCTGATGCTCTACGTGCTGCGCTTCCCATGACGGCCGGAGCGGGCGAGCGGCGGCGGGAGCGGGCGGCGGGGGCGGTCGCCGGGGCGGCCGGCGGCGTGCTCGTCGGCCTCCTGCTCGGCGAGCGCGGGGCGTGGATCGTGGCGCTGGCGGCCGGGGTGCTGACCGCCGGCCTGATCGTGCTGGCGGTCGACGGCGAGCGGTGGCGGCGGCGGGCCACCCGGGTGGCGGCGGCGCTCGGGGTGCTGGTCGCCGGCTCGCTCGCCGCGCTCCTGGCGCTGGCCGGGCGGCTGGCGGAGTCGCCCTGGCCGGGCGGCGTGCCGCTCGCGCTGTGGGTGCTCTTCGGCGGGTTGTGGCTCCTGCCGCTGGCGCTGACCGGGCTGGGGTACGCGCTGTCGTTCGACGCCGCCCCCGGCCACGCCGCCGGGCAGGGCGACGAGGAGCCGCCGTAGTGCCCCTCTTCGACCGCCCCGTCCTCGTCCTCTGCGCCGTCGCGTACCTCGTGGCGGTGCTCCTGGTCGGCGCCTGGGCGGCGCGGCGCACCCGCGACGCGCGCGACTTCTTCATCGCCGGGCAGCGGATCGGCCTCCTGGTCACCGGCCTGGCGACCACCACCGCCGCCTTCTCCGGCTTCGTCTTCCTGGGCGGACCGGGGCTGACCTACCGGCTGGGCGCCTCGTCGTTCCTGATCTGCGCCTCGACCGGCTTCACCGCGGCGCTCCTCTGCTGGACGGTCGGCAAGCGGCTGCGGCTCCTCGCCGGCGTGCGCGAGGTCTACACCGTGCCCGACGCGGTGCTGGCGCGCTTCGGCAGCCGGCGGGCGGCGGGGCTGGCCGCGGTCGCCGTGGCGGCGGGGACGGTCGGCTACCTCGGCGCGCAGCTCCTCGCGCTCGGGGTGCTCGTCGAGTCGGTGTTCGGCACCCGCGAGCTGCTCGGCGCCTGGAGCCTGCCGGCGGCGATGGCGGCGGGTCTCCTCGTGGTGCTCCTCTACGCGGTGACCGGCGGCATGGTCGCCGGCGTCTACACCGACGTGGTGCAGGGGGCGGTGATGCTCGCCGCGGCGGTGGCGGTGTTCGGCTACGCGATGGCCGCCGGCGGCGGCCCGGCGGGGATCGCCCGCGCGGTGGCCGAGTCGCCGGCCTTCGGGCCGGACTTCCTCGACCCCCTGGCCGGGGTGCCGGCGGCCACCGGGCTGGGGCTCTTCTTCGTCTTCTCGATCGGCGTCCTCGGCCAGCCGCACATGCTCCACAAGCTCTACATGCTCGACGACCCGGCGAAGCTCAGGTGGATGCCGGCGGTGATCGCCGGCTCGCAGAGCCTGTGCCTCCTGATCTGGGTGGGCGTCGGGCTGGCGGTGCCGGCGCTGGTCGCCGGCGGCGGCATGGCGCCGCTCGCCAACCCCGACGAGGCGGCGCCGGCGTTCCTCCTCGCCCGGGTGCCGCCGGCGGTCGCCGGGCTGGTCTTCGCCGGGGTGCTGGCGGCGATCATGTCGACCGCCGACTCGCTGGCGAACATCGGTGCCGCGGCGCTGGTGCGCGACCTGCCGCGGGCGCTCGGCCGGCCGCTCGCCGACGAGCTCGCCGCCGGGCGGTGGGCGGTCGGGGCGCTGTCGCTCGCCGCCGCCGCCTTCGCCTGGGCCTACGGCGACCTGGTGGCGCTCCTCGGCACCTTCGCCTTCGGCACCTTCGCCGCCGCGCTGGCGCCGGCGATGGCGATCGGGCTCGCCTGGCGGCGGGTGACGGCGGCGGCGGCCTCCGCCTCGATCGCCACCGGGCTCGCGCTCTCGATCGGCCTGGAGCTCCTCGGGCGGCTGCCGGCGGGATCGCCGCTCGCCGGCCTCCTGCCCGACGGCGCGATCCCGTCGGCGATCGCGCTCGCCGCCTCGACGGTGGTGCTCTGCGGAGTGACGCTCGCCGCGCGCCGCCCGCCGCCGGAGCTGGCGCCCGAGGTCGCGGCGGCGCTCGGCCTCTGAGCTACCCGATCCGGTGCACCGCGAAGCGTGCCCCCTGCGGGTCGCGGAGCTGCGCGATGCGATGTCCGCCCGGCACCTCCATCGGCTCCTGGTCGACGCTGCCGCCGTGCTGCCGCGCCGCCGCCGCGGCGCGGTCCACGTCGTCCACCCGCACGTAGTGCAGCCAGCCGCCGGGCCGCTCGGGGACGTGGTAGATGCCGCCGTAGGGGCGGCCGCCGGTGCCGTACATCTGGTAGAGGCCGTCCGGCCCCATGTCGAAGGCGTCGGTCTTCACCCAGCCGAAGAGGTCGGCGTAGAAGGCGAACGCCTCCTCGGCGCCGCCGCCGCTCGCCAGCTCGTGCCAGGAGAAGGCGCCGGCCGGCGGCTCCGGCTCGTCCCCGCCGCCGCCGTCGGACGGCGTGAACGCGGAGATGGTGGCGCCCCAGGGATCGGCGATCACCGCGAAGCGGCCGACCGACGGGATGTCCTGCGGCTCGACCATCACCCGGCCGCCGAGCTCGGCGGCACGGCGGGCGGTGGCGTCGGTGTCCGGCGAGGAGACGTAGGCGAGCCAGTGCGGTGCCGCGCCGGCGCCGCGCTCCGAGGTCGTCGGCTGGATGCCGCCGAGCGGCTCGTGCCCGCCCGCCTGCCGGGTCCACATCGTGTAGGTGCCCCAGTCGGCGACGAACGGCGCCGTGCCCCAGCCGAGGACGGCCGGGTAGAAGCGCTGGGCGGCTTCGGGATCGGGCGTGGCGAGATCGAACCAGACGAATCGGCCGCGGGGTACGTCGGGCATGGCGGGCTCCTCTCGGGGTGGGTGATCCTTCGCTGCGATACTACGCACGGCGGCGGCCCGCGTTCTGCCCCGACCGCCGCCCTCCTCGGAGGACCCGCGATGGGCTTCTACCGCCACTGGCTGTTCCCCCGCCTCTGCCACCGCGCGCTCGCCACCGGACACTTCGCCGACCTGCGGCGCCGCACCCTGGCGCCGGCGCGCGGCCGGGTGCTCGAGCTCGGCGTCGGCACCGGCCTGAACCTGGCCTGGTACCCGCAGGCGGTCGAGGCGGTGGTCGGCGTCGACCCCAACCCCGGGATGTTGAAGCTGGCGATGGCCGCCGCCGCCGGGGCGCCGCGCCCGGTCGAGCTGGTCGCCGGCCGCGCCGAGGCGCTCGACTTCCCGGACGGCTCCTTCGACACCGTCGTCTCCACCGTCACCCTGTGCAGCGTCGACGACCCGGCGCGAGCGCTCGCCGAGGCGCACCGGGTGCTGGCGCCGGGCGGCCGCTTCCTGTTCCTCGAGCACGGCCTGGCCGACGTGCCGCGCGTCGCCCGCTGGCAGCGGCGGCTGACCCCGCTCCAGCGCCGGATGAGCGACGGCTGCCACCTCGACCGCGACTTCGCGGCGCTGCTTTCGGCGAGCCCGCTGGCGGTCGAGGGCCTCGACGCCGGCTTCGATCCCGAGCTGCCGAAATTGGCGGGGTACCTCTACCGCGGCGCCGCGGCGCGGGCGGCGGAGGCGGGGTCCCGGGCGTGACGCCGCGGCGGCCGCTCGCGTAGACCTTCGGCGAACACGCGAAGGAGGCTCCCGTGAGCACGATGCGGACGTCGATCGCCGTGGTCTCGCTGCTCCTCGCCGCGCTGCCGGGGGTTTCGGCGCGCGGCGCCGAGGCCGAAGCGCTCCGCTCCAGTTGGCACGCGTACGTCGAGTCGCTGCGGGCGGCGGGAGGGGCGGGCGTCGTCTACCTGCCGACCGCGCTGGCGCCCGACGGCGAGCGGGTGGTCCTCGACCCGCGCGGCTTCCACGTCCACCTCGTCGATCCGGACCGCCCCGGCGACGAGCGGGTGCACCCGGCCGGCGAGCCCTTCGTGCCGCCGCCCGGGCGCTGGCGGATCTGGCTCGAGGGGGAGGGGCGCATGTCGCAGGCGAGCGGCGTCTCGATCTTCCCTCCGGAGGAGCGCTCGTCGCGGGGCCTCAAGACGGCGCTCGCCGAGGTGGCGCCGGCCGGCCGGGTGACGCCGTGGCCGGTGGCCGAGCTTCCCGCCCGCACCGAGCTGTGGCTGCTCGCCGCGGGCAACGATCCGCTCCGCTTCGAGCTCTCCCGCCGCCGCCCCTTCTCCCAGGCGGCCGACGGAGTGCCGATGCCCGCCGGCCGCACGCTGGCCGCCGCCTGGGACCCGGAGAGCGAGCGCTACGTCGCCCTGTCGCCGCCGTTCGAGGTGGTCGCCGGCGAGACCGTGCCGGCGCCGCTGGCGCCGCCGGCGCCCGGCCGCTCGGGCTACGTCGCCTACGTCGAGCACCCGACGCCGCAGGAGCGCGACTCCCATCACGGGGTGGAGCTGGTCGTCGCCACCGGCGAAGGCGACTTCGAGCCCGACGCGACGGCGACCACCGCCTGGGGTCTCCACGCCGTGTGGAGCGACCTGCCGCCCGGGCCGGCGGAGGTGCGCGGCGGCAACGCGCTGCTCTACCTCCCGCCGGTGCCGGTCGAGCTCGCCGAGGACGCCATCGGCGACCTCCGCGAGACGCTCGCTCCCCGCCCGCTCCTCGACGTGACGCTGGTGCTGCCGCGCGAGGTGCGCGAGCGGCCGTTCTGGCTCGCCGTCGAGGAGGCCGAAAGCGGCCGCCGGCTGGCGCGCGTGCAGATGCGCCGCGACGCCGGCCGCCACCGCTTCCGCGACGGCCTCGAGCAGGCGCTCGTCGAAGTGGTGCTGGAGACCCACCTCGGCCGCTTCCGCCGCCGCGTCGACCTGCGCGCCGCGCCGGAGGCGTTCGTCGAGCTGGCGCCGGACCTGATCGAGCTCGCCGGCACCGTCACCCGCGGCGGCCTGCCGCACCCGGCGCGGGTGCGCTTCCAGACCGTCGCCGGCGACCTCGTGGAGGCGGCGGCCGGAGAGGACGGCCGCTACCGGGCGGTGGCGCTCCAGCCGCTGGTGTGGATCGACGTCGAGCTCGCCGGCGTCCACCAGGAG
>DATABP010000156.1:0-1789 GCA_036259515.1 Thermoanaerobaculia bacterium
GGCCGAGGCGACGGTGGTCGACGAGTGGCTGGAGACCAACCCCGGCGACAACGTGCCGGCGAGGGTGGCGAACGTCGCCCGCCTGGCCTACGACGACCGCTTCTTCTACGCCGCCTTCGAGTTCAGCGACCCCGAGCCGTCGGCGATCCGCGCCCCGCTCGGCGACCGCGACGACGTGCCGAGCTACACCGACTACGGCGGCGTCATCCTCGACACCCGGAACGACGGCAAGACCGCCGTGCTGCTGCTGTCGAACCCGCGCGGCGTGCAGTACGACGCGATGTCTTCCGACGCCGGCGGCGGCGAGGACAGCTCGCCCGACTTCTTCTGGGACTCGGCGGGGCGGATCACCCCGACCGGCTGGACGCTGGAGATGCGGGTGCCGTTCTCGTCGCTGCGCTACGAGGGGACCAGCCCGGAGTGGGGGATCCTCCTCTACCGCAACTGGCCGCGGCAGTTCCGCACCCAGATGTTCACCGGCCCGCTGCCGCGCGACGAGAGCTGTTTCATCTGCCACTCGCACCCGCTCTCCGGGCTCGCCGGGCTGCCGTCGGCCGGCGCCCTGGTCGCCGCGCCCTACGCCACCGCCGCGCAGCGTGCCCTCCCCCGCTTCGGCCTCGGCAGCGACCTCGACACCGACCGGGCGCGCGCCGACGGCGGTCTCGACGTCAAGTGGCTGCCCACCCCGGACCTCGCCCTCGACGCGACGATCAACCCCGACTTCTCGCAGATCGAGTCCGACGTGCCGCAGATCACCGCCAACGAGCGGCAGGCGCTCTTCTTCCCCGAGAAGCGGCCGTTCTTCCTCGAGGGGCTCGACCTCTTCTCGACCCCGATCCAGGCGGTCTACAGCCGCTCGATCGCCGATCCCGAGTGGGGGGCGCGGGCGACCGGCCGCTGGGGCGACACCAGCTACGTCCTGCTGGTCGCCGACGACGCCGGCGGCGGCAGCCTGATCATCCCGCGGCCCAACTCGTCGGAGCTGGCGCTCGCCGACTTCCGCTCGACGGTGTTCCTGGGCCGCGTGCGCCACGACCTCGGCCGCTCCTACGTCTCCTGGCTGACCACCGCGCGGGAGGGCGAGGGCGGCGCCTCGAACCGCGTCTTCGGCCCCGACTTCCAGTGGCGCCCCACCGCCAGCGACCGGGTCGAGGGCCAGCTCCTGTGGAGCACCAGCCGCACGCCCGACCGCCCCGGCCTCGCCGCCGAGTGGGACGGCGGCGAGCTCGACGGCCACGGCGCCGAGCTGACCTGGTCGCACTCGACCTCGAAGGTCGACTGGTTCCTCGGCTACTGGGACTTCGCCGACGAGTTCCGCGCCGACGCCGGCTTCGTGCCCACCGCCGGCTACCGCGAGGGCTACGGCGAGGCGGGCTACACCATCCGCCCCGAGAGCGGCCCGGTGCGCCGCCTGCGCACCTTCCTGATCACCGACTACACCGCCGACCGCGAGGGCGACGTGCTCTTCCGCGGCGTCTCCCCCGGCTTCGGCCTCGACGGGCGTTGGAGCTCGTTCGTCCGCCTCAACGTCGGCTTCGACCGCAGCCGGAGCGGCGAGCGGCTGATCGACACCGAGAAGCCCTTCTACACGGTCGAGCTGTCGCCCTCGCGGCGCGTCTCGCGGGTGGGGATCTCGGGCGACTGGGGGGACCAGATCGACTTCGCCCACGACCGCCCGGCCGACGGCGGCACCGTGCGGCTGTTCGCCACCCTGCGCCCCACCGACCACCTGGCGCTGACCGCCAACCTCGACCGCCGCCAGCTCGACGTCGACGAGGCCGCCGCCCGC
>DATABP010000157.1:0-5282 GCA_036259515.1 Thermoanaerobaculia bacterium
CGGCCCGGCCGCCAGAGCCGCCGCCAGCCGGATCGACCGCCGCGCCGGCGTCGCCCGCCCCAGAGAGGCGGTGAGCTTGCGGCTGAACCGGATCGTGACGCGCTCCTCGAGACCCGGCAGGCGCCAGAGCGCGCACCAGGCGGCGACCGCGTCGGCGGCCTGCGGCGAGAGGGCGGAGGAAGCTCTTCCACTCACTCCGCGATGCTACGACGGCAGAGTCTGTCGGTGGCGACGGTGCCGGCGCTGCCTTCGCCTCGACGCGCGCAGGCGCGCCGTTACCGCGCCTTCGCCTTGAGCAGGATGTCCACCCGCCGGTTCTGCTGCCGCCCCGACTCCGAGTCGTTCGACGCCACCGGGTAGAGCTCGCCCATCGGCATCGTCGTCATCCGGGCGTCGTCGACGCCGCGCAGCGACAGGAAGCTCTGCACCGAGCGGGCGCGGCGGCCGGAGAGCTCCTCGTTGTGCGCCTCCGAGCCGGTCGAATCGGTGTGGCCCTGGATGACCACCGCCGTCTTCGGGTACTCCTGGAGCACCGAGGCGACGTCTGTCAGCGTCGACTGCGAGGCGCCGCGCAGCGCCGCCGAGTCGACGTCGAACAGCACGTCCGAGTCGAAGTGGACGAGGATGGTGTCGTCGCTGACGCGCTCCACCGTGGTGCCCGGGATGCGCGCCAGGCGCTCCTCCTGGCGGTCCATGTAGGCGCCGACGCCGCCGCCGACCACCGCGCCGATCGCGGCGCCGGCGAGGATCTCGTCGGCCTCCTCCTTGCCGGCGATCACCGCGCCGGCGGCGCCGACCACCGCCCCGACTCCGGCGCCGACGATGGTGCGGTCGCGGGTGGTGGAGCGCGGCTGGCGCTCGCCCATCGTGCCGCAGGCGGCGGCGAGGGAGAGCACGGCGACCGCGGCGGCCACTCGCCGCAGCGGGAGAGACAGGACGGCCCGAAGGGCCTGGGGATCGCGTCGCATGTGTGGGGCTCCTTCCGCTGGTGAGACGCGGCACGACGGCCGCGAAGAGCTCCACCGCCGGGGGCGCCGTGATGCTCTGGCAAGGAGGACACGCTACGGGGCCCCCCGGCGGTGGCCACCCGGCCGCGGGGCGGACCCGCCGACGGGCTCGCGGCGGGGGTGTTCAAGCCGTGTGCCACGCCGCCGCGCAGAGGGGGCCGGCGCGAGGAGCCGCCGAAACGTCCCCCACAGAGGACGCCTGGCGCCCGAGGGGCCGCCGGCCAGAACGTAGAATGGCGACGGTTCTTGCAAGCCGGAGCCGCGGACCGGCCGGGGAGGAGAGGCGATGAGCGACGGCGACTGGAAGGCGACGATCGGCCGCTGGCCGGTGCTGCGGCAGCTCCGGAGCGGCGACTGGGCCGGGCTCGGCGACACCGCGCGCTCGCCGCGCACCGGGACGATCGCGCCGCGCACCCGCCGCGCCGAGAAGGTCGCCCGCTCGGTCTGCCCCTACTGCGCCGTCGGCTGCGGGCAGCTCGTCTACGTCGAGGACGGACGGATCACCGACGTCGAGGGCGACCCGGACTCGCCGATCTCCCGCGGCTGCCTGTGCCCCAAGGGCGCGGCCACCTTCCAGCTCGTCTGCGGCTCGCACCGCCACCGCACCGTCCTCCACCGCCGCCCCGGCGCCACCGAGTGGGAGCCGATGCGGCTCGACGAGGCGATGGAGCAGGTGGCGCGGCGGGTGAAGGAGACCCGCGACGCCACCTGGGAGGAGGTCGACGCCGGCGGCCGCCGCGTCGCCCGCACGATGGGGATCGCCCACCTGGGCGGCGCCACCCTCGACAACGAGGAGAACTATCTGCTCAAGAAGCTCTTCACCGGCGGCCTCGGCGTCGTCCAGGTGGAGAACCAGGCCCGCATATGACATAGCTCCACGGTCCCCGGTCTGGGGACCTCCTTCGGGCGCGGCGGGGCGACCACCTTCCAGCAGGACCTCGCCAACGCCGACTGCATCGTCATCCAGGGCTCGAACATGGCCGAGTGCCACCCGGTGGGCTTCCGCTGGGTGATGGAGGCCAAGCGCCGCGGCGCCACGGTGATCCACGTCGACCCGCGCTTCACCCGCACCAGCGCGGTGGCCGACCTCCACGTGCCGCTCCGCGCCGGCAGCGACGTCGTCTTCCTCGGCGGCCTGGTGCGCTTCATCCTCGAGCACGAGCGCTACTTCCGCGACTACGTCGTCGCCTACACCAACGCGCCGGCGATCGTGCGCGAGGACTTCCGCGACACGGAGGACCTCGACGGCCTCTTCTCCGGCTGGGACGAGGAGCGGCGCGCCTACGACCCGGCGAGCTGGCAGTACGAGGGCGAGGGCGTCGCGGCGGCGGCCGGCGACCGCGAGGCGTTCACCGGGCAGGCGCAGTCCGAGCAGGGGACGCAGCAGCGCGAGCGCCGGCTCGACCCCACCCTCCAGCACCCGCGATGCGTGTTCCAGATCGTCAAGCGCCACTTCTCGCGCTACACGCCCGAGATGGTCGAGGAGGTGTGCGGCGTGCCGGCGTCGCTCTTCCTGCGGGTGGCCGAGACGCTGTGCGCCAACTCCGGCCGCGAGCGGACCAGCGCCTTCTGCTACGCGGTCGGCTGGACGCAGCACTCGATCGGCGTCCAGTACATCCGCACCGCGGCGATCGTCCAGCTCCTGCTCGGCAACATGGGGCGGCCGGGGGGCGGCATCATGGCGCTCCGCGGCCACGCCTCGATCCAGGGCTCGACCGACATCCCCACCCTCTACAACCTCCTCCCCGGCTACCTGCCGATGCCGCACGCCGGGCGCGACGACGACTTCCGGGGCTACCTCGCCAACAACACCGCGAGGAGCGGCTGGTGGGGCGAGATGCCGAAGTACGCCGTCTCGCTGCTCCGCGCCTGGTACGGCGAGGCGGCGCGCGAGGAGGGCGGCTGGGGGTACGACCTCCTGCCGCGGATGACCGGCGACCACTCGCACATGACCACCGTCGCCGAGATGGCCGACGGCAAGGTGCCCGGCTACTTCGTGATGGGCGAGAACCCGGTGGTCGGCTCGATGCACGGGGCGCTCCACCGCGCCGCGCTGCGCCGCGCGAAGTGGGTGGTGGTGCGCGACTTCGCGCCCACCGAGACGGCGGAGTTCTGGCGCCGCGGCGGCGAGTACGAGCGCGGCGAGGTGCGGCCGGAGGAGGTGGAGACCGAGGTCTTCTTCTTCCCCTGCGCCGCGCACACCGAGAAGGACGGCAGCTTCACCAACACGCAGCGGCTCCTCCAGTGGCACGAGGCGGCGGTGCCGCCGCCCGGCGACGCCCGCTCCGAGCTCCACTTCGCCTTCCACCTCGGCCGGCGCCTCAAGGAGCTCTACGCCGAGTCCACCGACCCCAAGGACCGCCCGCTCCAGGCGCTGACCTGGGACTACCCCACCCACGGCGCGCACCGGGAGCCCTCCGCCGAGGCGGTGCTCGCCGAGATCCACGGCTACCGCGTCGCCGACCGCTCGCCGGTCGCCGGCTTCACCGACCTCGCGGCCGACGGCTCGACCGCCTGCGGCTGCTGGATCTACTCGGGCGCCATGAAGGACGGAGTCAACCAGCCGGCGCGCCGGAAGCCCGCCGCGGAGCAGAGCTGGGTGGCGCCGGAGTGGGGCTGGGCGTGGCCGCACAACCGGCGGCTGCTCTACAACCGCGCCTCGGCCGATCCCGAGGGGCGCCCGTGGTCGGAGCGCAAGCGCTACGTGTGGTGGGACGAGGCGGCCGGCCGCTGGACCGGCCACGACGAGCCGGACTTCATCGTCGACCGCCCGCCCTCCTACCGCCCGCCGCCGGGCGCCGGCGGCAAGGACGCCATCGCCGGCGACGAGCCGTTCCTCATGCAGGCCGACGGCCGCGGCTGGATCTACGTGCCGAGCGGCCTCCAGGACGGGCCGCTGCCCACCCACTACGAGCCGCAGGAGTCGCCGGTCGACAACGCCCTCTACGGCCGCCAGCGCAACCCGGCGCGGATGGAGTGGCGCCGCCGCGACAACCCGTACCACCGCCACCGCGACCCGCGCTTCCCCTTCGTGCTGACCACCTACCGGCTGACCGAGCACCACACCGCCGGCGCGATGAGCCGCTGGCTGACCTGGCTCTCCGAGCTCCAGCCGGAGATGTTCTGCGAGGTGTCGCCCGAGCTGGCGGCGCTGCGCGGGCTTTCGCACGGCGGCTGGGCGACGGTGAGCACCGCGCGCGGCGAGATCGAGGCGCGGGTGCTGGTCACCGGCCGGCTGCGGCCGCTGACCGTCCGCGGCCAGACCGTGCACCAGATCGGGCTGCCGTACCACTGGGGCTCCGAGGGCCGAGCGACGGGCGACGCGGCGAACGAGCTGATCCCCTTCGTCGCCGACCCCAACGTGTCGATCCAGGAGTCGAAGGCGTTGACCGGTGACGTCCAGCCGGGGCGGCGCCGCCGCGGGCGGCGGGCGGTCGCCTCGGGGGCGGTCGCGCCGGCGGCGGCGGACGGGGAACCTGGATGAGCACCGTCGGCTTCTTCACCGACACCACCGTCTGCATCGGCTGCAAGGCCTGCGAGGTGGCGTGCAAGGAGTGGAACCAGCTCCCGGACGACGGCCTCCTCTTCACCGGCATGTCCTACGACAACACCGGCGACCTCGGCGCCTCGACCTGGCGGCACGTCTCCTTCGTCGAGCGGCCGGTGCCGCTGTCGGGCCAGGAGACCGGCCTCGGCCCGTTCTCCTGGCTGCTCCTCTCCGACGTCTGCAAGCACTGCGAGCGCGCCGGCTGCCTCGAGGCCTGCCCGACCGGGGCGATCCTGCGCACCGAGTTCGACTCGGTCTACGTGCAGCCGGACGTCTGCAACGGCTGCGGCTACTGCGTCGTCGCCTGCCCCTTCGGGGTGATCGACCGCCGCGACGACGACGGCCGGGCCTGGAAGTGCACCCTGTGCTACGACCGCCTCCGGGACGGCATGGAGCCGGCGTGCGCCAAGGCGTGCCCCACCGACTCGATCCTCTTCGGCGACCTCGATGAGCTGCGCGCCGTCGCCCGCGACCGCGTCGAGCGCCTCCACCGCCACGGCGTGGGCGAGGCCTACCTCTACGGCGAGGACGCCGCCGCTCAGCCGGGCACCGAGGGCCTCCACGCCTTCTTCCTGCTCGTCGACCGGCCGGAGGTCTACAACCTGCCGCCCGACCCGGTGGTGCCGACGAAGCGGGCGGGCGCCGCCTGGGGCACGGCGGCGCTGGCCGGGCTGGGGATGGCGCTGGCGGCGCTGGCGGCGGCGGCGCTCGGCGGCCGGGGGCGGGGA
>DATABP010000158.1:0-1623 GCA_036259515.1 Thermoanaerobaculia bacterium
GCCGTCGCCAACCGCGCCTACGGCCACCCGCGCGCCGACGAGCTGGCCCGGCGGCTCGCCGACCCGGCGGTCGAGGTGGTGGTCGCCGGCCAGCAGCCGGGGCTCTTCGGCGGGCCGCTCTACACGCTGTCCAAGCTCCTCGCCGCAGCGCGCTGGGCGGCGGCGCTCGAGGCGGCGGGGCGGCCGGCGGTGGCGGTGTTCTGGGTGGCCACCGAGGACCACGACTGGCACGAGGTCTCCCGCGCCACCTTCCCCGCCCCGGACGGCCCGCGCGAGCTCGCCCTGGGCGACGACCCGGAGCCGCTGGCGCCGGTCGGCGTGCGGACGCTGGGGCCGGGCCTCGAGGCGGCGCTCGCCGCCCTGCGCGAGGCGATGCCGGGGGATCGCTACGGCGCCTGGATCGACACGCTGGCCCGCTGGTACCGCCCCGACGCGCGCTTCGGCGAGGCCTTCTGCCGGCTGATGGTCGAGCTCGCCGGCGAGCGCTGTCCGCTGCTCCTCGACGCGCTGCTGCCGGCGCTCAAGGTCGCCGAGCGGCCGCATCTGGCGCGGCTCGTCGAGCGGCGGCGGGAGGTCGAGGAGGCGCTCGCCGCCGCCGACGACGCGATCGCCCGCCGCGGCTTCCCGCACCAGGTGAACCCGCAGCGCGGGGTGTCGCCGCTCTTCCTCTTCGCCGGCGGCGAGCGGCGGCGGATCGCCTGGGAGGGGGACGGATGCTTCGAGCTCCGCGGCGGCGCCGGCGGCCGGCGGCCGGTCGGCGACCTCCTGGCGGCGGTGGCCGAGAACCCGGAGGTGGTCTCGCCCGGGGTGCTCGCCCGCCCGGCGGTCGAGGACGCCGTCCTCGGCACCACGCTCCTGGTGCTCGGGCCGGGCGAGACCTCGTACCTGCCGCAGGCGGCGCCGGTCTACCGCGTGCTCGAGGTGGCGCCGCCGGCGGTGGCGCTGCGGCCGCAGGTGCTGGTCCTCGAGTCGCACCAGCTCGACCGCCTCGCCGAGACCGGGCTGTCGCTCGCCGAGCTGCTCGCCCCGGAGGAGCGCCTCGACGCCCTCCTCGCCGAGCGCGCCGGCAGCGACTTCACCGCCGCCGCGCGGCAGCGGATCGCCGCGCTCCTCGCCGAGCTCGAGGGGCCGGCGCTGGCGCTCGACCCCAACCTCGAGCGGCCCTACGCCAAGACGCGCGACCACGTGACCGGCGCCCTCGACACCTTCGCCGGCAAGGTGCGGTCGGCCGCGGCGCGGCGCGACGAGGTGGCGAGCGGCCGCATCGCCCGGCTGCGCGAGACGGCGCTCCCCGGCGGCCGGCTCCAGGAGCGGGTGGTCGCCTCGGCGCACTTCCCCGGCAAGTACGGCCGGCGCTTCGCCGAGGCGGTGTGGCAGCAGATGGAGCTCGACGGCGCCACGCTCCAGGTGGTGACGCCGTGAGCGCCGGGCCCCTCCCCGCGCCGCTCGACGTCCTCGCCGTCGGCGCCCACCCGGACGACGCCGAGCTCGGCTGCGGCGGCACGCTGGCCAAGCTCGCCGCCGCCGGGCGCCGCGTCGGCATCCTCCACCTGACCGGCGGCGAGTCCGGCACCCGCGGCAGCGCCGAGGGCCGTCGCCGCGAGGCCGAGGCCGCCGCCCGGA
>DATABP010000159.1:0-5664 GCA_036259515.1 Thermoanaerobaculia bacterium
GGCTCAGGTGCGCGTAGCGCTTCACCATCGCCAGCGTCTTGTGGCCCAAGGCGTCGGCGATCTCGGCCAAGGTGGCGCCGGACATGGCCAGGTAGCTGGCGAAGGTGTGGCGGAGGTCGTGGAAGCGGAAGTCCTCGAGGCCGGCTTCGCTGACGGCACGGTCGAAGGCGTTGCGGATGCTGGCCGGGCGGTCGCCGCGGCGGGAGGGGAACACGAGGTCGGTGTCGAGGCGGCGGTGGCTGTGGGCTTGGCGGAGGGCATCCCAGGCGAGCCCTTCGAGTGCGACGGTGCGGGTCTCGCCGTTCTTGGTGTCGCGGAAGGTGACGGCGGCTTCGCCGGGGCGGAGGTTGACGTCTCGCCAGCGGAGGCCGAGGACCTCGCCGTGGCGGCCGCCGGTGCCGAGGGCGACGGCGACGGCGCCATGGAGGTGGCGGCTCGAGCTGTGGGCGCAGGCCTGGAGGAGGCGGTCGCGCTCCTCGGCGTCGAGGAAGCGGGTGCGGCCGCGGGACTCCGGGAAGCGCTCGACGCGGCGGACGGGGTTGGACTCGACCCACTCCAGCTCGCGGACGGCAACGCTGAAGTCCCCTGCGTCTACCGATTCCGCCACTCCGGCCCAAACGCGGCGCAGCTTCTCACGACGATCGGAGTCTACCGTCCCGAGACGACCCGGGAGACGAGCGGTTCCGCCCCTTCGGCCTGGCGGAGCGGCTGGACTGGCGGGCGGCCCCGCGATCCGCCGGCCCTGAGTGCCGCCGCCGCCCCGCGTCTCCGGCACCTCCTCCTCGCCACCCTCCTAGGCTCCCTCCTCACCCTCCCATCCATAGTCCTTCAGCCGGTAGTAGATCTTGCTCTTCGAGATGCCGAGCATCGCGGCGGCGTCGGTGGCCTTGCCGCCGACCGCCATCAGGCTCTTGAGGATGGCGGCGCGCTCGATGTCGGCGAGGGTGCTGCCGGGGATGGTGACGTTGAGGGGATCGGGGGCCGCCTGGAGGACCGAGTCGGGGAGGTCCTGGGGGATGACCTGACGGCCGCGGGCCATCACCACGGCGTGCTCGACGGCGTGCTCGAGCTCGCGCACGTTGCCCGGCCAGGAGTGGATCGTCAGGCGTTCGAGGGCTTCGCGGGAGAAGCCTTCGATCCGGCGCTCGTTCTCGGTCGCGAAGCGCTGGAGGAAGCTCTGCGCCAGCGCGGGGACGTCGCTGCGGCGCAGGCGCAGGGGCGGCAGGACGATCTGGAAGACGTTGAGGCGGTAGTAGAGGTCGGCGCGGAAGCGGCCCCTGGCGACCTCCTTCTCGAGGTCGCGGTTGGTCGCGGCGATGAGGCGGGTGTTGACGGTCAGGACCTCGTTGCCGCCCACGCGCTCGAAGCGGCGGCTCTGGAGGAAGCGGAGGAGCTTGGCCTGCATCGGCAGCGGGCACGAGCCGATCTCGTCGAGGAACAGGGTGCCGCCCTCGGCGGCCCTCAGCCGCCCCTCGCGGCGGCCGACGGCGCCGGTGAAGGCGCCCTTCTCGTGGCCGAAGAGCTCGGAGTCGAGGAGCGACTCCGAGACGGTGACGCAGGGCAGCTCGACGAACGGCCCCTGCGCGCGCGGGCTCAGGCGGTGGATGGTCTCGGCGAGGAGGCCCTTGCCGGTCCCGGTCTCGCCGCTGATCAGCACGGTGACCCGGCTCGGCGCCACCTGCTCGGCGCGTTGCAGGGCGGCCCGCATCGACGGGTGGTCTCCGATCACCCCCAGCCGCGCGGCGGTTCCGGTGCCCGGCACGCCGGGGTCGTCGACGTCCGGCCGGCAGGCGGTGGGTTCCGGCGTCCTCGCCAACGTGCGGCAGAGGGCGCGCTCGTCGATCGGCTTCTCGAGGAAGTCGTCGGCGCCGCGCCGCATCGCCTCGACGACGGCGGCGACGGTGCCGAGCGCCGTCATGACCACCACCCTGGTCGCCGGTGAGACCGTGCGGGCGTGATCCGCGAAGGTCAGGGCGTCGAGGCCCGGCATGCGCAGCTCGATGAAGAGGACGTGCGGCCGCATCGTGGCGAGCAGCTCGAGGCCGACGAAGACGTTGCCGGCCGTCGCCACCTCGTGCCCGTCGCGGCACAGCATGCGCTCGAGCGTCGCGCGGCACAGCGGATCGTCGTCGACGACCAGGACGCGGAGGCACACGGAGACCTCCCGCGTCTCGCGCGAGACGCGCCCGGACGAGCCACCTCCCCGTGGAGAAGGCTGTGCCACTAGTAAGTCCTCTGTTACCCCTTTCTGGTTCAAACGTGCAGCGACCGCGCGGGAGTGGGACAGCGGCTCGCGCGGCGACCTCGCCGCGCGAGCGCGCGGACCTGCGAGGGCGGCCGGCGGGAGACGCCCAGCGGCGGGCGCCGGCGGGCGTCGCGAACGCGGCGTGGCGGCTCAGCTCTCGGCCGGGACGAAGGCGTCCTGCAGCTCGGGCCGCGACGGCTCCCGCGGCCGGTCGGCGGCGTCGGGTGCCAGCGACCGCCGCCCCTTCCACAGCGCGAAGATCGCCGGGTAGACCGTCAGCTCGAGGAGGAACGAGGTGACGAGGCCGCCGACCATCGGCGCCGCGATCCGCTTCATCACGTCGGCGCCCGCGCCGGTCGAGAGCATCATCGGCAGGAGGCCGATCATGGTCGTCAGCACGGTCATCAGCTTGGGCCGGATGCGCTGCGCCGCGCCCTCGACGATCGCCTCGCGCAGGTCGTCGAAGCTCGACAGCCGTCCCTCCTCGTGCCACCGCCGCCAGGAGAGCTTGAGGTAGAGGAGCATGACCACGCCGGTCTCGGCGTCCAGCCCGGCGAGCGCGATGAGGCCGACCCACACCGCGACGCTCAGGTGGTAGTCGAGCAGCCAGAGCAGCCACACCGCTCCGATCAGCGAGAACGGGACCGCCAGGAGCACGATGCCGACCTCGGTCATCGAGCGGGTGTTGAAGTAGAGCAGGAGCGCGATCAGGAACAGGGTCAACGGGACGACGATCTGGAGCTTGTCCTTGGCGCGCTCGTAGTAGCGGAACTGCCCGGCCCACTCGATGCGCACGCCCGCGGGCAGGCTCACCCGCTCGGCGACGGCCCGGCGGGCGTCTTCCACGTAGGCGGCGATCGGGCGCTCGCCGGGGTCGACGAAGACGTAGCCGACCAGCCGCCCGTCCTCGCTGCGGATCATCGGCGGCCCGGTGGCGAAGTCGATGCGCGCCACCTCGCGCAGCGGCACCTGGGCGCCCGAGGGGGTGGCGACCAGGATACGCTCGAGCCAGCGCCGGTCCTCGCGGAAGCCGCGGGCGTAGCGCACCGAGATCGGGTAGCGCTCGCGCCCCTCGACGGTCTCGTCGATCGCCATGCCGCCGATCGCGGTGGCGACGACGTCCTGGACGTCGGCCACCAGCACGCCGTAGCGCGCCGCCGCCTCGCGGTCGACGTGGACGTCGAGGTAGAAGCCGCCGGTCGCGCGGTCGGCGAAGGCGCTGCGGGTGCCCGGGACCCCGGAGACCGCCTGCTCGATCTCGACCGCGGCGCGCTCGAGGGTGGCGAGGTCGTCGCCGAAGACCTTGATCCCGAGCGGCGCGCGGATGCCGGTGGCGAGCATCTCGGTGCGCGTCTGGATCGGCATCCACCAGATGTTGGGCATGCCGGCGTAGCGGAGCTTGGCGTCCATCTCGGCGATCAGGCCGTCCCAGGTCAGCCCGGGGCGCCACTGGTCGCGCGGCTTGAGCACCACCACGGTCTCCGCCATGCCGATCGGCGCCGGATCGGTGGCGGTCTCGGCGCGGCCCATCTTGCCGAACACCGAGACCACCTCGGGGAAGGCGCGGAGACGGCGGTCCATGTCCTGGAGCACGCGCATCGCCTCGCTGGTCCCCATCCCCGGGGGCGCGGTCGGCATGTAGAGGATCGCCCCCTCGTGGAGCGGCGGCATGAACTCGCTCTCCAGGGCGAGGAAGGCGGGGACGGTGGCGATCATCGCCAGCACCGCCGCCGCCACCACCGCCCGCCGCCAGCGGACGGCGAAGCGCACCACCGGGGCGTAGAGGCGGATCAGCCAGCGGTTGAGCGGGTTGGCCTCCTCGCGGCGGACGCGGCCGCGGATGAAGAGCGCGGCGAGCGCCGGGGTCAGGGTCACCGCGAGCACGGCGGCGAAGCCCATCGAGTAGGTCTTGGTGAACGCCAGCGGCCGGAAGAGCCTCCCCTCCACCCCTTCGAGGGTGAACACCGGCAGGAACGACACCGTGATCACCAGGAGCGAGAAGAAGAGCGACGGCCCGACCTCCTGCATGGCGCCGACGACCGCCGCCCGCCGCTCGCGGGCGTGCGCACCGCCGTCGCCGTCCTCGCCCTCGCCGCCGCGCTCCGCCTGCCAGCGCTCGAGCCGCTTGTGGACGTTCTCGATGAGGATGATCGAGGCGTCGACCATGGCGCCGATCGCCACCGCGATGCCGCCCAGCGACATGATGTTGGCGGTCAGTCCCTGGTAGAACATCGGGATGAAGGCCAGGAGCACCGCCACCGGCAGGGTGACGATCACCACCAGCGAGCTCCGGGCGTGGAGCAGGAAGAGGAAGATGACCAGCGAGACGACCACCATCTCCTCGATCAGCGTCCGCTCCAGGGTGGCGATCGAGTCGCGGATCAGCCCCGACCGGTCGTAGGTGACGACCAGCTCGACCCCCTCGGGCAGGCTGGCCCGCACCTCGTCGAGCCTCTCCTCGACGGCGTCGATCACCTCCAGCGCGTCCTCGCCGTAGCGCATCACCACGATGCCGCCGACCGCCTCGCCCTCGCCGTCGAGCTCGGCGAAGCCGCGCCGCGGCGCCGGGCCGAGGCGCACCTCGGCGACGTCGCCCACCCGCACCGGCGCGCCGCGGTCGGTGGCGGCGAGCGGCACGAGCTCGAGGTCGCGGAGCGAGCGGACGTAGCCGCGGCCGCGCACCATCACCTCGTGCTCGGCCAGCTCGAGCACCTGCCCGCCGACCTCGCGGTTCGACTCGCGCACCGCCCTGGCGATCTCCCCGACGCCGATCCCGAACGCCTCGAGGCGCGCCGGGTCGACGACGATCTGGTACTCCTTGACGAAGCCGCCCACCGACGCGACCTCGGCGACCCCGGGGACGCTCTCCAGCGCGTAGCGGAGGTTCCAGTCCTGGAGGCTGCGCAACGCCTGGAGGTCGTGCCGGCCGCTCCGGTCGACCAGGGCGTACTGGTAGACCCAGCCCACCCCGGTGGCGTCGGGGCCGAGGGTCGGCGTCACCCCCGCGGGCAGCCGCGCGCGCGCCTCGTCGAGGTACTCCATCACCCGCGAGCGCGCCCAGTAGAGGTCGGTGCCGTCGTCGAAGATGACGTAGAGGAACGACATCCCGAACATCGACTGGCCGCGCACGAAGCTCACCTGCGGCGCCGCCAGGAGCGCCGAGGCGAGCGGGTAGGTGACCTGGTCCTCGACGATGTCGGGGCTCTGCCCCGGCCACTCGGTGAAGACGATCACCTGGACGTCCGAGAGGTCGGGGACGGCGTCGAGCGGCGAGCGCACCAGGGCGTACCAGCCCCAGAGCGCGAACGCCGCGACGAACAGCAGGGTCAGCCACGGGTTGCTCGCGGAGACCGCGATGGTGCGCGCGATCGGGCCCTGGCGCGCCTCGGCCCCGGCGCCGCTCACCGGCTCGACCGGTC
>DATABP010000160.1:0-1617 GCA_036259515.1 Thermoanaerobaculia bacterium
TCCCGGGCTCGGCGGCCGGCCGTTCGAGCTCCTCAAGTTCCGCACCATGCGCGACGCCGCCGACGCCGCCGGCCGCCCGCTCCCCGACGCCGCCCGCCTCGGCCGCTTCGGGCGCCTGCTGCGCCGCACCAGCCTCGACGAGCTGCCCGAGCTGGTCAACGTGCTGCGCGGCGAGATGAGCCTGGTCGGCCCGCGGCCGCTCCTCCTCGAGTACCTGCCGCGCTACGACGCCTTCCAGGCGCGCCGACACGAGGTGCGCCCGGGGATCACCGGCTGGGCGCAGGTCCACGGCCGGAACGAGGTCGACTGGGCGCGCCGCTTCGCGCTCGACGTGTGGTACGTCGACCACCTGTCGCCGGGGCTCGACCTCCGCATCCTGCTGCGCACCGTCGGCCACGTCTTCCGCCGCCGGGGGATCGCCGCCCCCGGCCACGCGACGATGCCGCGCTTCGGCGGCGAGGGAGAGGACGGCCGATGACTCGCATCTACCTGTCGCCGCCGCACATGAGCGGCCGCGAGCTGGAGCTGGTCGCCGACGCCTTCGCCTCGAACTGGGTGGCGCCCCTGGGGCCGCACGTCGACGCCTTCGAGCGCGAGCTGGCCGCCGTCCTGGGCGACGGCTGGCACGCGGCGGCGCTCTCCTCGGGCACCGCGGCGATCCACCTCGGGCTCGAGATCCTGGGCGTCGGCCCCGGCGACGAGGTGCTCTGCCCGACGCTGACCTTCGTCGCCACCGCCAACCCCATCCGCCAGCTCGGCGCCCGCCCGGTGTTCCTCGACGTCGAGGCGGCGAGCTGGAACCTCGACCCGGCGCTCCTCGCCGAGGAGCTGGCCCTCCGCCGCCGCGGCGGGCGGCCGATGCCCAAGGCGGCGGTGGTCGTCGACCTCTACGGCCAGACGGCGGACTACGAGCCGATCGCGGCCGCCTGCGCCGAGCACGGGGTGCCGCTGGTCGAGGACGCCGCCGAGGCGCTCGGCGCCACCTATCGCGGCCGGCCGGCGGGCACCTTCGGCGCCGTCTCCACCTTCTCGTTCAACGGCAACAAGATCATCACCACCTCGGGCGGCGGCATGCTCTGCGCGCGCGACCCGGAGATCGTCCGCCGCGCCCGCTTCCTCGCCACCCAGGCGCGCGAGCCGGCGCCGCACTACGAGCACGCCGTCGCCGGCTACAACTACCGCCTCTCGAACCTCCTCGCCGCCGTCGGCCGCGCCCAGCTCGCCGTGCTGCCCGAGCGGGTGGAGAAGCGCCGCGCCGTCTTCGCCCGCTACCGCGAGCTCCTCGGCGACCTCCCCGGCGTCGCCTTCATGCCCGAGCCGTCCGACCGCCGCTCCACCCGCTGGCTGACCTGCCTGACGATCGACCCGGCCGCCTTCGGCGCCGACCGCGAGACGGTGCGCCGCGCGCTCGAGGCCGAGGACGTCGAGGCCCGCCCGGTGTGGAAGCCGATGCACCTCCAGCCGCTCTACCGCGACGCGCCGATGCGCGGGGGCGCGGTGGCGGAGGACCTCTTCGCGCGCGGGCTGTGCCTGCCCTCGGGGTCGAGCCTGACGGACGAGGAGGTCGAGCGGGTGGCGGCCGGGCCCGACGCCGCCGGGTGGTCGGACCAGGACGCC
>DATABP010000161.1:0-6636 GCA_036259515.1 Thermoanaerobaculia bacterium
CCAGGCGCCGGCGACCGGCCGCGGGGCGGCGGTGGCGTGCACCGCCAGCGCCGGCGGCGCGGTGGGCACGAAGCGCTCGTCGACGAACACCTCGACGTCCGCCGGGTGGTCGACGACGAGGAGCGACACGTGGTCGAAGAAGTGCGTCTCCCACAGCTCGGCGGTGATCGCCAGGTGGTAGGCGCCGTCGCGGGCGGCGAGGCGGTCGCCGGGGATCCTGATCCAGTCCTCGGTCTGGGTGACGCCGGCGGTGTCGGTGGCGTTGATCTTGAGCCCGAGCGGCGAGCGCCACAGGAAGTCGGTGACGAAGGCGAGGCCGTCGCCGCCGTCGGCGAACACCCACGGGCAGGAGCCCTTGAGCCGCTGCTCGGCGACCACCGCCTGGTCGACCGCCGGATCGAACTCCGCCTGCGCCACGCCGTTCGGCCACACGATCCGCGTCACGTCGACCGCCTCGCGGGCGCCGAGCCCGAAGTGCACCGCCGGCCCGGCGATCGGCTGCTCCTGGACCAGCAGCCCCGCGCGCACCTCGACCAGCCCGCCGATCCCGAACGAGTTGATCCGCTGGTCGCCGGCGGTCTCCACGGCGCGCGGGCGGACGAGGTGGTGGTGGTAGCCGAGCGTCCCCTGGCCGATCAGCCGCACCGGGCGGCCTTCGGCGAGGCCGGCGAGGTCGAGCTGGCCGTCGCCGTCGAGGTCGGCGGCGGCGAAGACCTGGACGTCGACCGCCGCCGGCAGCGGCTGGAGGGCGCGCTCCTCGTCGGCCAGCCAGACGGCGGTGGCGCCGGGCGCCGAGGCGACGAGGTCGAGGGCGCCGTTGTTGTCGAGGTCGGCGAGGAGGAGGCGGGCGGCGCCGGAGGCGATCTCGGCCGGAGCGCCGCTCCAGGTGGTCCACGCCGTCTCCTCCCACGAGCCGTCGGCGGCGAGCGCGGCGCGGCGGACGGCGCCGCCGGCGAGGGTGACGAGGTCGAGCCGGCCGTCGGCGTCGGCGTCGCCCAGCGCCAGGCCGGCGATCCCCGCGGCGGTGGGCGGCGGGTCGAGCCGCGCGAAGCGGCCGGCCTGGAGGTTGGCGAAGACGTGGAGGCCGCCGGCGCCGTCGACCGTCGCGGCGTCGGGGTCGGCGTCGCCGTCGAGGTCGCCCCAGACGAAGGCGGCGACCCCGGTGGGGCCGTCGAACGGCTCGATCGGCTCCCAGGTGCCGTCGCCGTTGTTCCGGAGCACGGTCGGCTCGGCGCCTCGGACGCCGACCACCAGGTCGAGATCGCCGTCCATCTCCACGTCGGCCGGCCAGGCGCCGGTGGCGGCGGCGGAGAAGCGTCCGCCCTCGGCCGCGGCGAAGCCGCCGTCCTCGCCCTGGAGGAAGAGGCGGACGCCCGCCGGGCCGGCGGCGGCGAGGTCGAGGCGGAAGTCGGCGTTCCAGTCGACGGCGGCGAGGCCGTAGGGCGGCGGCCCGGCGGCGTCGGCGCCGCCCGGGAAGGGGAAGGCGGCCCCGGCGGCGTCGACCCGGCGGAGCTCCGCCGCGTCGGCGGCGAAGAGCGCCGGCGGCGCCTCGCCGTCGGGCGAGAACGCGACCAGCGTCGTCCAGGCGGCCGGCGCGTCGCCCACCGGCTGCGTGGTGTAGGCGAGCGCGAGGTCGGCCGGCGACGGGGTCGAGGACGGCGCGGGCAGGGCGAGGAAGCGGACCACCGGCTCGGCGATCAGCTCGCCGGGCGACGAGATGCGGGCGCGGCTCTCGAGATAGCTCGGCACCCGCACCAGCACGTTGCGCAGGAAGGCGAGCGCGCGGGCGGCGCCCGCGAAGTCGCCGGCGGCGGCGGCCTCCTCGACCGCCCGGAGCTGCTCGACCACCTCCGGCGGCCAGGCCTCGGCGAAGGGGGCGAGGCGGGCGAGCGAGTCGGCGAGGAGCGCGCCGTCGTTCCGCTTGGCGGCCAGCCGGGCGCGCTCGACGAGCGCCGCCACGTTCTCCGGCGCGCGCTCGACGATCTCCTCGAGCAGCCGCTGCGCCTCGTCGTCGGCCCCCGGGGCGCCGGAGTCCTCGACCGCCTCGACCAGCGCCGTCCGCGCCGGCAGGTTGCCGGGATCGAGCTCGACGGCGCGGCGGAGGTGGGCGATCCCCTCCTCGCGGTTCCCCTGCGCCGTGGCGAGCTGCGCCTGGAGAAAGGCGACGCGGCTGTCGTCGGGCGCCAGCGTGGCCGCCTGCCCGATCGCCGAGGCGGCCGGCTCGTAGGCGCCGAGCCGCAGGTGCGCCAGGCCGAGGTCGGCCCACGAGGCCGGCTCGCCGGGGGCCAGCACCGTCGCCTGCGAGAGCTCCTCGATCGCGGCGTCGATCATCCCCACCTCGAGCTGCGCCAGCCCGCGGTAGAAGCGCCGCACCGTCTGCTCGTAGGCGTCGGACCCCGGCGCCGGCAGCCCCGCCCCGCCGGCACGGTCGCCCTCGCCGTCGCGGCAGCCCGCCGCCAGCGCGGCGCCGATCGCCAGCGCGGCGAGCGGCAGGCCCGCGCGCAGCACCCCTCGTCTCGCGCTCAGCTCGCCCCTCCTTCGCTCCTCAGGCCGCATACGACAGTCCGCCGGTTTCGGGACCGGCAGACTACCACCCGACGTCGCCGGCCGGCGCCACGCCCCCACTCTGGAGACGTGCGGCCCAGCGGCCCCGGCGGGACGGGAATCCGGCGGACCCGGGGCGCGTTGACCGCCCCGGAGCGCGGGTTGCCACCCCGGGCGGCGACCGGCTAAGCTCTGACGCTTCGCGGCGGCCGCCCGGCGGCCCCGCGGGCACGCGCAGCCCGGACCGGCCGGCATAGCTCAGGCGGTAGAGCAACGGTCTTGTAAACCGTAGGTCGTCGGTTCGACTCCGACTGCCGGCTCCAAGCCGGCGTCGCCCCGGCGGCCCCGCCGGCAGGCGCGCGAGCGGCTCTTTGCACCCCAGTGCTCTTTGCACCCAGTGGAGGCGTGGCCGAGTGGACAATGGCAGCAGACTGTAAATCTGCCGGGCAAAGCCCTACGTTGGTTCGAATCCAGCCGCCTCCACCACCCATCCCGCGGGAGTAACTCAGTGGTAGAGTCACAGCCTTCCAAGCTGTTGGTCGCGGGTTCGATTCCCGTCTCCCGCTCCAGTGTTTTCAACGACTTAGGTCGATAGGCCGGCTCCCGGCCGGCTCTCCTGGTCAACAACGTGGTCAACATCGTTTCCGGCCTCACGCGGCCGTAGGCGCAACTCGGCCGCTGCGATCTGCGGCTGGGCCGAGTCCTTGGTCAACATCGGGTCCGGGCCAATTCGACGCTTCTCGCTGCTGAGGATGTCCGCCCGGACCGCTGCCGCTGCCGTTCCGCGGCTCGCCGCCTCGCCGTCGCCGGCCGTATCGCTTCGCGGCCCGCACAGACTGAGTGACCAGAATCGCAGACCGTCTCCCCGACGCCTCACCCGCCGGATGCGGCACCTCGCGCCGCCCGGATCGGTGGCGGGGGTGCTCTAATCGGAGGCGATGAGGCCCTGGCGGAGGAGCTCCTGAGTCACGAGCGGACGGTGCGGGAGTTCGTGGAACTGGCGAACCGGGTGGTGCCCGGCGATCGCTCCGCGATCCGCTGGGTCTTCAAAGTCGGCACCTGCGTCGGATTCGACGAGGACCTCTACGTGCTCGGTGTCGGGATCGGGGAGGACCAGGAGCTCGCGGCCGATGTGCAGCGCGCGATCCTGCGGCAGTTCGGGCTCGAGGAGCTCCAGGACCTCTTCGGCCTGGAGGTCTGGGAGCGCTGAGGGGCCTTGGTCAGGCGCGCTGGAGGGCGGAGGGGGAGTGCTGGCTGGTCGCCAGCGAGACGACGCTCTCGGTGCCGCGGTGCAGGAGGCGCTTCATGGCGTCGGCCCACGAACCCTCGAGGCGAATCTCCTGCCAGATCTCGGATTCTTCGTAGAGGCTGTGAAAGACCGCTGGCGCCGGCCGGCAGGCCGAGAACGGTGCGCGGCCGCGCTGCCGGTCGAGCTCGGCCTGTCCGCGGAGCTGGTTGCGGACCAGCTTCGGGAGCTCGTCGCGCCGGCGCGAGGAGATCGCCAGGTCGATCTCGAGGCACTGGGCGACCCATAGCTCGCCGTCCCGGAAGACGACGGCCCGGATGAGTCGCGGCGTTTCGTGGGCGCTTTCCAAGTCGGCTCCGTTGCTGGGTTGACCTCGGCGAATCGTTGACACTTTACGCCCCTCCTCGCGGGAGGTCAAAGCCCTGGGCTGCGCTCCGGTGCGTCAACGTCGCGGAAATTGCTGCCGAGTCAATGCCACGGCCGGCCGCTCGCAGCGCTGTCGATGGTGCCGGTCTTTGACCCTTTCTGCGGTACCGGCGGGTCGCACTTTCCGGCCCCCAGGGGGACTGGGATCTCCCGTCCTTCAAGTTCACCGCGGCACGCCGGTGTCGACGGCGCGCTCCTTCCCGCAGTCGCTGTGCCTCCCTCGACCGTACGGGAGTCTTGGCCTCGATGACGACCAGGGGGATACCGTTGACGAGCAGCACCAGGTCGGTGCGCAGGAGCACGATGGCGCCCTCCGGGACGCGCCCGTGCTCGGCCTCCCAGGCGCGCACCTCGTCGGCGGTGAGGCGGTGGTCGGGGTCGGCGGCGGCTCGGGCGGCGACGTCGATCACCACGCCCGGCCCGATCAGCCGCTCGAGCGGCACCTCGTGCGCCGCGTGCCGGCCCTCGCCGAAGTGGATCGGGGCGTCGAGGTGGGTGCCGCCGTGCTCGGGGGTGCAGAAGCGGTTGGCGGAGTAGAACCAGCCGCCCGCGGTCTCGCCGTGGTGGAGGACCTCGAGCTCGAAGCGCGACGGCGAGGTCGAGGGGCGGCGCGGCGGAGCCGGCGTCCGGCGTCACGGTGGCGCAGCTCGCGGCGGCGAGCAGCAGGACGAGGGCGGGGACGGGCGGCGTTCTCGGCATCGGCGGCCTCCTCGGGTCGGGTGCGGCCGATCCTAGCCGGGCGCCGCACGACGCCGGCGGCCGGGAGGCCGACCTCGCCCCCGGCCGCCGCGCCGCCTCCGCTCCGCCGCTCGCCGCGAGAGGCGGAGCGCGTCGTCGGCGTCCACCACCGCCAGGCTCGAGAGGCCGGCGCGCCTACGGCCGGCCGAGGTCGGCGCGCACGTTGTCGACCACCTCGATCTCCTCGGCGATCAGCCGGCTGCCGGTCTCCACCACCTCGACGTCGACCACGTCTCCGCGCTCGAGGTTCTCCGGCCCGTAGAGGCGGCCCTGGTACTCGACGACGGTGTCGTCGTCGTAGTGCACGGTCACCAGGTCGGAGGTGCCGGCGTCGGTGTCGAAGCCGGAGCGGTAGGAGGTGCGCTCGAGCTCGATCGTGCGGTCGAAGGTGTCGATCGAGCGCACGGTGCCGCGGAGGTCGACCAGCCGGTCGTCCTCGTACCGGTCGTCCTCGTACACCGAGCCGACGCCGCCGGTGACGTCGTAGACCACCTCGATCTCCTCGGCGAACAGGCGGCTGCCGCTGTCGTCGACGCGGGCGACGATGCGGTCGCCGCGCTCGAGGTCGGCGGGGTCGTAGGTGCGGCCCTCGAAGACCACGTCGGTGCCGCTGTCGTAGTGGAGGGTCAGCGTGTCGCCGCCTCCGTTGCGCAGGTTGTAGCGGGCGTCGCCGTCGACGACGATGAGCCGCGAGCCGGTGTCGACGCGCTCGATGGTGCCGCGCACCTCGACGACGTCGCCGGAGGTGGAGCCGCCGGAGCCGCCGGAGTCGCCGCCCAGGATGTCGGGAAGCCCGATCGAGCCGCAGCCGGCGGCGAGGACCGCCGTCAGCGCGACGGCGAGAAGGGGAGCGGAGCGGTTCACGTTCATGTTGGTCTCCTCGTGGGTTCGTGAAGCCGTGGTGCGTCGTGAGAGGTCAGCGGGCGGCGGCCGCGGCGCCGGTCGCCAGCGCGCAGTCGCGCAGCGCCTCGATCCACGCCGGCGCGCCGCTCGCCGCGCGGTAGACGGCGGACAGCTCGTCGCGCCCGGTGCGGTCGGCGAGGTCGGCGTAGAGCCCGCCCATCGCCAGCTCGCCGCGGAAGCCGGCCAGGCACGCAGCGCCGCGGCCGGCGAACGGCGCCAGCCGCGCCGGCCACGGGTTCGCCGGCACGGTGAGTCCGTGGGCCTGGTAGAGGGCGATCAGCCGGGCGAGACGGCGGCCCTGCTCGCGGCGGGCGGTGGCGAACGGCTCGCCGGCGCCGGCGTCGGACGCCGCGCGGTCGTAGATCGCCTGCAGCCGGTACTCGCGCTCGAGGACGAGCATCAGGTCGTCGAGGTCGTCGCCGGCGACGGTCGGCTGCGCGACGGCGGGCACGGCGAGGCCGGCGGCGAGGGCGAGGACGATGAGCGTGGGAACGGCGGCGTGCGGTCGGTTCGTCATGGTGCGATCTCCGGTCGGTCGACCTGCGACGCTGGAGTGGGATAGCAGGGGGCGTGCCAGTCGGTGGAAGTGGTTGAAGGGAAAGGAATCGGAGCATGGACGTAGGGGGCGGTGGGGAGGCCGCGGGGAAGGGGCGGTGGCGCCCTGCCATAGATTCAGCCCATGCCCCGTCGCCGCGCCGCAGCCGCCGGTCTCCTCGCCGTCGCCCTCCTCGCCGCGGCCGCGCTCCTCGCCCCCGCCGCCGAGCGCCCCTCGCGCGCCG
>DATABP010000162.1:0-3853 GCA_036259515.1 Thermoanaerobaculia bacterium
CTCGTCGAGCTGCCGCTCGCGGGCGACGTCGCCGTCGCCGCGACGCAGCTCGACGGCTTCCACGCCGATCCGGCCGACCGCTTCATCGTCGCGACCGCGCAGGCCACCGCCGCCACGCTGGTGACGGCGGACTCCCGGATCCTCGACTGGCCGGGACGCCTGAAGCGGCACGACGCCCGTCGTTAGGGCATCGACCGCTTCACCACCACCAGCCGTAGCGCACCGTCAGGCCGGCCACCCAGGCCTCGCTCTCGAAGCGCGACTCGCGGAGGCCGAAGCGCGGGTGGGCCTGGCGGTCGTCGGTGTCGAAGTCGTGGCGGCGCGCCGTGGAGGTGCGGGGGTCGCCGTTCTCGTCGTAGTCGGACCACGCGGTGTGGACGACGTCGAACTCGGCGCGGACGGCGCGGAACGGCCGGAACCAGGCGCCCACCGCCGCCTCGGCGGGAAGCTCGACGCGGCGCTGCCAGGGCTGCGAGGAGACGGCGATGCGCTCGGCCACCTGCTCGGCCGCGACGGGGTCCGGCACCGGCGGCACGTCGAAGCGCGGGCGGACCTCGCCCTCCACCCTCACCTCGCCGCGGTAGACCGCGCCGGCGCCCCACCGGTCCCGCGCGTAGCGGAGGCCGAGGTCGAAGCCCAGGCCGTCGACCTCGGCGTCAGCGTCGATGCTCACCGGCACTCGCCGGCGGCGGCGCGAGGAGGGCGGCGACCGTGGCGAGCGCTGCCGCACGCCCGGGGATCTCACGCGCGATGCGTGCCGCGGCGGCCGGGCCGGCGGCTACTCCGCGGCCGGGCACAGCTCGGCTCCCGTCGCCTTGACCTGGACGTGCAGGTAGGGCCCGTCGCCCACCGCCGCCGGATCGAACGCCTCGCCACGTTCCTCGGCGAGGTGCGCCCGCCACGCCGCGTACTGCTCGCGCGTCATGTCGCGGACCTCCACCTCGCCCTGGGCGGCGGCGCGCTGCCCGCGGGCCGAGAGCGGAAAGACGATCTCGCCGTCCTCGACCTTGACGCGCAACGGCGCTTCTCCCGCCTCGGCGACGATCGACAGCCAGCAGCCGGCCATCGCGCACACCTCCCGCACCTCGCCCTCGACGCGGACGGTCTTGCCGGCGAACGCGTCCGGGGCCGCGGCGATGCGGGCGGCCGGGGTGGCGGCGGCGAGGGTGACGCCGGCGCCGTAGGTGGTGCAGCCCTCGCTCGCGGCGGACGTTGCGGAGACAACGATCACCAGCGCGGCGGCCAGGGCGGCCGAGGCGATGGCGGTGCGGGTGGAACGGGTGGTGATTCGCATGGCGAGGGCTCCTCTCGGCGATCGATCCTAACGGACGGGGGCGAGAGCGGCGGCGGGCCCCGGCCCCGTCGGAGTCGTCGCCACCTCGAGCCGGGTGAGCGGACGACGAGGCGCCTCACCGGAAACGAGGAAGCTCGGCGAGGGGGGCGGAGGTCGAACGTGGGCCGGGGAGCGCTTGCAACCAGGACGAGCGACGGTCCGCAGCGGCCGGTCGTCGCGTATCCTGCCGTCGCTCCCACCCGCTCCGGCGCCCGCTCGCCCCTCAGGGGGCCGCCCGACCACCACGCCAAGAGGAACCGCAGATTGACGATCCGCCGCCCCGCTCCCGCCCTCTTCGCCGTCGCATCGATCGTCTCGGCGCTCGCCCTCTCCGGCTGTGCCGCCGCCACCTCCGGCGCGACCTCCCCCGCCGCCGTCGCGCCCGAGATCCTCCTCGTCCGCCACGCCGAGGCCGAGTCCGGCGGCACCGACCCGGCGCTCACCGACGCCGGCCGCCGCCGTGCCGAGGCGCTCGCCGACCTCCTCGCCGACGAGCCGCTCGCCGCCGTCCTCGCCACCGACACCCGGCGCGCTCGCGACACCGCGGCGCCGACCGCCGAGCGGCACGGGCTCACCGTCGAGATTTACGACCCCCGTCGCCTCGATGAGCTCGCCGCGCGCCTCCGCGAGCGCGGCGGCAGCGTGCTCGTCGTCGGCCACTCGAACACCACCCCGGAGCTGGCGCGCCTCCTCGGCGGCGACCCCGGCACGCCGATCGCCCACCACGAGCACGACCGCCTCTACCGCGTCGACCCCGCCACCGGCACCACCGTCCTCGAGCGCTTCGGAATCCCCCGGCCCGCGACGTCGACGGGCTACGCCAACAGGCTGCCGGCGGCGTACCAGACGCCGAAGAGCAGGCTGGCGATGCCGAAGATCGGCACCAGGCGCTCGAGGCGGAGGGTCGCCGCGCCGCGGCCGACGAGGAGGCCGACGGCCAGCGTGACGGCCGCCATCGCCAGGGCCGCCGCGCCGGCAAAGGCGACCAGCGCCGCCAGCGCCTGAGCCACTCCCGGCTGCGCGCCGACCACCAGCACCCCCACCCCCGCCGAGCCGCCCACGCCGTGCACCAGGCCGAGGCCGAAGGAGCCGAGCGGCGTCGCCTCGGGCACCGGGTGGCGGTGGCCGTGCTCGGGCGGGTGGGGGCGCACGGCGGCGCCCTCGTGGAAGTGCGGATGGACGTGCCAGCGGTCGCCGTGGCGGTGCGGGTGGGCGTGGAAGGTGCCGCGCCGCCAGCGCACCAGGAGGCGCACCGCCAGGACGACGATCACCAGCCCCACCAGCGTCTCGGCGGCGCGGTGCAGCCAGTCGGGGAGCGCCGCGCCGAGCGCCACCGCCGGCAGGCCGAGGGCGACGAGAGTGACGCCGTGGCCGAGGCCCCAGGCGAGGCCCAGCCGCCACGGGCGGCGATGCCGTCCGTCGCCGCCGGCGAGCGCCAGGGTGGAGACGGCGGTGAGGTGGTCCGGCTCGGTGGCGTGGCGGGCGCCGAGCAGCAGCGCCGCCAGGAGCGCCCAGATGAGGCCGTCGCCGCCGATCGTCTCCATTCCAGCTCCCCCCTCCTTCCCGCCCGCCGAGGGTCGGGGACGGCGATTCTGGAGCAGGCGCCGGGGTGCCGCAAGCCGGCGGGGCGCCCGAGTCGAACCGGACCTCAGGGCCGCCGGGCGAGGAAGATGACGTGCTTGCCGCCCTGGCCGGTGGTGCGGGCGGGGACGCGGTGGGTGGTGGGGGCGAAGCCGGCGGCGGCGAGGCGGGTGGCGAAGCGGGGGTCGTCGGCGGCGGACCAGACGGCGAGGACGCCGCCGGGGGCCACCGCGGTGTGGAGGCGGGCGAGTCCGGCGCGGCCGTAGAGGCGGGCGTTGCGGTCGACGGTGAAGGCGTCCGGGCCGTTGTCGACGTCGAGGAGGACGGCGTCCCAGGGCGCCCGGGCGGCGAGGAGATCGGCGACGTCGGCGACCTCGACGCGGGCGCGCGGGTCGGCGAGGGGGCGGCCGGCGAGAGGGGCGAGGGGGCCGCGGTTCCAGGCGACGATCTCGGCGAAGAGCTCGGCGACGACGAGGGTGGCGCGCGGGCGGCCGGCCAGGGCGTCGAGCGCGGCGCGCAGGGTGAAGCCCATGCCGAGGCCGCCGATCAGCACCCGCGGCGCCGGCCGGGCGCCGAGCGCCCCGAGCGCCAGCTCGGCGAGCGAGCGCTCCGAGCCGGAGGCGCGGCTCGCCATCAGCTCCTCGCCGTCGACGAGGATGGTGTAGAGGTCGCCGCGGCGCTCGAGCACCAGCTCGCGGCCGTCCGGCGTCACCACCAGGTCGAGCACCTCGCGGCGGCGCATCAGAGGCGGCCGCCGGGGTCGGGGGAGACGGCGGTGGGCTCGCCCGGGCGAGGGGGCGCCGCGGCGAAGCTGGCCGGTGCGTCCATCGCGGCGAGGAGCGCGCCGAAGCGCGGGTGGCGGCGGAGCGGGTCGATCTCGGGATCGGGGAGGAGCTGGTAGACGGCGATGCGGCCGCCGGGGAGCTCGAGGGCCGCGTC
>DATABP010000163.1:0-4068 GCA_036259515.1 Thermoanaerobaculia bacterium
GCGGCGGGCCGCCCCTGATCCTCCGCCCATGCCCGCCCCGCCCGTCGTCCGCTTCGCCACCGCCGACGACGTGCCGGCGCTGGCCGCCATCGAGCGGGCGGCGTTCCCCGACCCGTGGCCGATCGAGTCGATCGCCGACGAGGTCGACGGGCCGGGCTCGCTGGTGCTGATCGCGGCGCCGGCCTACGACGCGGCGCCGTTCGCCTACGCCGCCTACCGCGCGATCGGCGGCGAGGCGGAGCTCCTGCGGCTGGCGGTGCTGCCGGACGCGCGGCGGCGCGGGGTGGCGCGGGCGCTCCTGGCCACCGCCCGCCGCCACCTCGCCGGCTTCGGCTGCGAGACCTGCTTCCTCGAGGTGCGGGCCGACAACCAGGCGGCGATCGCGCTCTACGAGTCGGAGGGCTTCCACCCGATCGGCCGGCGGCCCGGCTACTACGGGCGCGGGCGCGACGCGGTGATCTACGCGGGGTCGCTGCGGCGGCCCGGGGAGCGCCGCGGCGGTTGAACGGCGCCCGCCCGGGTGCTATCCTCGCCGGCGGTGCCCGAGGCCCGTCCGATCCCATCCCATCGCGACTCCGCCACGGAGTCCCCCGGCGAGTCCGGATGCTGAGAGCTCCGGCCGCCACCGCGCCGCCGCCGGCGCGCTCCGGGCCTCCGCCGCACCGTCCGTCCCTCACCGTCTCGTCCCCTTCCACCGCCGCCGCCGGGCGGTGCGTGCAGCCACGCCCCGCGACGGCCCCAACCGTCCAGGAGGACCGCGCAGGATGAGCCGCGACGACATTCGGGAGGAGCTGATCGCCACCGACGACGAGTTCCGTCGCCTGTTCCAGGAGCACCGGGCGTCCGAGGAGAGGCTGACCCGGATCCAGCAGAAGTCCTGGCTGTCGCAGGACGACGAGGTCGAGGAGAAGCGGATCAAGCTGCACAAGCTGGCGCTCAAGGACCGCATGGAGCTCCTGGTGCGCCAGCGGAGCGCCGAGCGCGTCCACGCCTGATCCGCCCCGCTCCTCCCCGGACCGCGGCGCCGGCGCCGGCAGGCGCGCCGGCGCTGCCCGCTTCTTGCAGCGCCCCACCGCCACGATGAGCGAGAGCCCTCTCCCCGACGCCCTCCCGGCGCGCCCGAGCCGGCGCCGCCCGCGCCCCGCTCGCGGTCGCCGCGCCCGCCCCGCCGACGCCGCCGCCGCCCCGCCCGGCGAGCGCCACGAGCAGCCGCGCCGCGGCGTCTACCTCCTGCCGAGCCTGTTCACCATCGGCAACATGCTGCTCGGCTTCTACGCGATGGTCCTCGGCTTCCGCGGCTTCGTCGACGGCGGCAGCGAGCTCTTCGGCTGGGGGGCGCTGCTGATCTTCGCCGCCGGCATCGTCGACGGGTTCGACGGCCGCATCGCGCGGCTGACCGGCACCGAGAGCGACTTCGGCCGCGAGTACGACTCGCTCGCCGACGTCATCACCTTCGGCGTCGCGCCGGCGCTCCTCACCTACTTCTGGGGCCTCCACGAGCTGGGCCGCCCGGGCTGGCTGGTGCCGCTCTTCTTCATGGTCTGCTGCGCCACCCGGCTGGCCCGCTTCAACGTCCAGACGCGGGTGGTCGACAGCCGCTTCTTCGTCGGCCTGCCGACGCCCGCCGCCGCCGGCACGATCTGCTCGATCCTCTTCTTCGCCCCCGACCGCGAGTGGCGCACCTGGATGGAGGCGCTGGTGCTGGTGTCGCTGGCGGTGGTCGGCACGCTGATGGTGTCGACCTTCCGCTACCGCAGCTTCAAGCAGTTCGACCTCCGGCGGCGCTGGAGCTACCGGGCGCTGGTGCCGGTGGCGGCGGTGGTGCTGGTCACCGCGCTGGCGCCGCGCGCCTTCTTCCTCGCCGTGGCCGTGCTCTACACGCTGTCCGGCCCGGCGGCGTGGCTGTGGGGACGGCTGCGGCGGAGCGGCGACGGCGCCGCGGCGGCGGCCGAGGCCGGAGAACCGGCGACCGCCGAGCCGCCGGCGGCCGTCGAGCCGACAACCGAGCTGCCCCCGGCAGGGCCTCCCGGGCGGCCGCTCGGACGCGACGACAAGGCGCCGCCGTGACCCGCGTCGCCGTCGTCCACCCGACGACGCTCCTCGGCAAGGAGACGATCGAGAAGCTCGAGGCGCGGCCGGACCTCTACCAGGAGCTCGACCTCCTGACCGTCGATTCCGACGAGGTCGGCCAGCTCGCCGAGGCCGCCGGCGCCGCCGCCCTGGTGCGCCAGGCCGAGCCCTCGGCGATCGCCGCCGCCGACATCGTCCTCGTCTGCGGCGCGACCGCCGCCTACCGCGATCTCCTCGCCCACCGCGCGTCCGAGGCGACCGTCGTCCTCGTCGACCCGGCGGCCGACGAGCCGGGCGCGGTGCCGGTGGTCGCCGGGATCAACCTCGACCAGGCGACGCCCGGCCGGCTCCTCGCCAGCCCGCACCCCGGCGCCGTGCTCCTCGCCCACCTCCTCCAGCCGCTCCTGCCGCTCGGGGTGCGCGAGGCGGCGGCCACGCTGGTGCAGCCGGCGTCGCTCTTCGACCGCCGCGGCCTCGACGAGCTGTTCGAGCAGGCACGGCGGCTGGTCTCGCTCCAGGGCCAGGAGCCGGGCGAGCTCTTCGCTCGCCAGCTCGCCTTCAACCTCTACCCGGCGCCGCGGCCGGCGGCCGGACTCGCGGCCCGCACCCGCCAGGCGCTGGGGATCGACGGTCCGGCGCTGCCGCTCGCCGTCCACCTCCTCCAGGGCGGGGTGTTCCACGGCCTCTCGGCGCTGCTCCACGTCCACCTCACCGAGGCGCGGCCGGCGGCCGAGGTCCGCGAGCGGCTGGCGGCCAACCCGCTGATCGAGCTCTCCGAGCCCGACGACTCCGGCGACGACCTCCTCGGCCCGATCGACGCCGCCGCCCGCGACGAGGTGCTGGTCGGCCCGGTCCAGGAAGACCCCGACGGCGGGGTGTGGATCTGGGCGGTGATGGACAACCTCACCCGCGGCGGCGCGACGAACGCGGTGGCGATCCTGGAGCGGCTGGTGGGGACGGCGGTGCACTGAGGCGGGTGGTGCCGTGGCCACCGCGGCCGGCTACCCGGCGGCTCGGGAGAACTGCAGTCCGGTTCGACCTCCTCGGCTCATCGAGGTTCGAGCCGGTTCGCTCCAATGGCTAAAGCTCGGCCGGCTCATCCGGGCAGCAACGCGTTGAGGGACGAGGAGATCGAATTCCTCCGTGTCGGGGAGCGGCAGTGCCGCTGGATCAAGGCGGGCGCGCGGGCTCGGAATCCAACGCTCGTCGTGCGCGTGCGGCGGCTGATTGACCACCAACACCACCGAGCGACCGGGCTGAAGCCTGTCGCGAGCTTCGCCTCCACGCCCGGCGGTGGCGCGATCCATCGATTCGCGCAGGACGCGCCGTTGGAAGTCCCCATAGCTGGGGGACGACGCGCTCACCACCTCGACGGCGACGATGCCGCCGTCGCTGGCGGCTTGGATACTCAACACCGCCCATTCCTCCATCCGATAACGGAAACCGTCGCGCCGATCGTGCCGCAGCAGCGGGTAGTTCGTAGCAGGCAGCGCCTCGGCGACGAGAGGATCGCCCTCGATCATCGCCGCCATGAGCTCGCTGTCGGGATCGAAACAGGGATCTTCGGGTTCCGGCGGGTCGTCAGGAGACGGGAAGGGCAGAGAGAGATAGAGGTAGCACTGGCCTCGGCCACAAAGTGGGTTCCAGGGTGCGGGTGCGAAGGTGCAGCCATCGGGATTGCAGCCGTGCTCGCACTGTGTCGCCCAAAAGATTCTGGTCGCGATCGGACTCGCGACAGCCGCCGCGAAGGTGCCGGCGACTGCGGAGCAGTCCTCCAGGAAATCGCCGACGTCGTTCCACCCTGAACCGGGGTAGGCCAATACCACCGACCAAGCCGCGCAGGCAGCTTCCATGTCCAGCAAGAAGCGGAAGTCGCAATCGCGTCGATGCGCCAGCCCCAGATAGGGCGGATCGGGACCGTTGCAGCGCCGCCAGCACCTATCATGGTTATCGCAGGCGCCGAGGAACCGGCTCGACGCTCTGTTCCTCGGCGCCTGC
>DATABP010000164.1:0-6011 GCA_036259515.1 Thermoanaerobaculia bacterium
CGGCAACCCGGCGGCCCGCGGCTTCCTCGCCTTCCTGCGCGGGGAGGGGAGGGACGTCGTCGCCTCGTACGGGTACGGTCTCGAGTGATGGAGCTGCCGGCGCTCCCCGACCTGGGCCCGCTCTGGCTGACCCTGCGGCTCGCGGTGTCGGCGACGGCGGTGCTGCTCGTCCTCGGCACGCCGCTCGCCTGGTGGCTGGCGCGGACGCGCTCGCGGCTGCGGCCGGGAGTCGAGGCGGTGATCGCCCTGCCGCTGGTCCTGCCGCCGACCGTGCTCGGCTTCTACCTGCTGCTGCTCCTGGCTCCGGGCTCGCCGGTCGGCGGGCTGTGGCTGGAGGCCACCGGCGACACCCTGACCTTCTCGTTCGCCGGCCTCCTCGTCGCCTCCGTGCTCTACTCGCTGCCCTTCATGGTGCAGCCGCTCCAGAGCTCCTTCGAGGCGGTCGGCCGCGGGCCGATGGAGGCGGCGGCGACGCTCCGCGCCCGTCCCCTCGACGCCTTCTTCACCGTCGCCGTTCCCCTGTCGTTGCGCGGCTTCCTCACCGCCGTCGTGCTGACCTTCGCCCACACGGTGGGGGAGTTCGGCGTGGTGCTGATGGTGGGGGGCAACATCCCGGGCCGCACCAAGGTGATCTCGATCGCCATCTACGAGCACGTGGAGACGCTCCGCTATGCCGACGCGCACGCTCTCTCGGCCTTTCTCCTGGTCTTCTCCTTCCTGGTCCTGGCCGTGGTCTACACCGTCAACCGCAGGCTGCCCCTCTCCATCCGCTGAGGTCCTGGAGTTCGACCTCGCGGTGCGGCTGGGCGGCTTCGAGCTGGCCGCCGGGGGGAGGATCGACACCGGGCGGGTGACCGCCGTGTTCGGCGCCAGCGGCAGCGGCAAGAGCACGCTGCTGCGCACGGTCGCCGGGCTGGAGCGCGGCGCCGTCGGGCGGCTGAGCCTGGGCGGCGAGGTGTGGCTCGACAGCGAGCGCGGCGTCGACGTGCCGGCGCACCGGCGGCCGGTCGGCTACATGTTCCAGGAGGCGCGGCTCTTCCCGCACCTCTCCGGCGAGGGCAACCTGCGCTACGCCGCCCGGCGGGCGCCGCGCGGCGAACGGGCGATCGACTTCGACGAGGTGGTCGACGCGCTCGACCTCGCGCCGCTCCTGCCGCGCCGGCCGGCGAGCCTCTCGGGCGGCGAGCGGCAGCGGCTGGCGCTCGGGCGGACGCTGCTCGCCCAGCCGCGCCTGCTGCTCCTCGACGAGCCGATGGCGGCGCTCGACGCCGCGCGCAAGATGGAGATCCTGCCCTACCTCGAGGCGCTCCACCCGCGCTTCGGCATCCCCATCCTCTACGTCAGCCACTCGGTCGACGAGGTGGCGCTCCTCACCGACCGCGTCCTGGTGCTCGCCGGCGGCCGCGTGACGGCGCACGGGCGGACGGCCGAGGTGCTCGAGCGCCTCGACCACGAACCGCTGGCCGGCCGCTCCGGCGCCGCCTGCGTGGTGCGGGCGCGGGTGGTCCGCCACGATCCCGAGCTCCACCTCACCTGGCTCGACCTCGCCGGCCAGCCGCTGGTCGTGCCGCGGCGCGAGCACTTCGCGGAGGGCGAGGAGGTGGGCCTGGTGGTGCCGGCGCACGACGTGTCGCTGGCGACCATCCGGCCGCGCGCGGTGAGCATCCAGAACGTCCTCGCCGGGCGGGTGCGCGCGTTGCGCGAGGACCCCAGGTCGGCGTTCGCCGAGGTCGGCATCGAGGTGGGGCCTCACAGGCTGGTCTCCCGCGTCACGCGGCTGTCGCTCCGCGAGCTCGGGCTGGAGGTCGGCGCGCCGGTCTTCGCGCTGCTCAAGAGCGTCAGCCTGTCGAAGCTGCGGGCGCTGCCCGGCTCGCCCGAGCGCGCGGCCGGCGGGGCCGGGGAAGGGCCGGTGTCCTGATCGCCGCCGGCGTCTCCTTCGACCGCCAGGCCGCGGATTTCGACCTGCGGGCCGGGCTGCCGCCGGGCGTCGCCCGCCGGATCGCCGGCGCGCTCGCCGGGCTGGCCGCGGAGGCCGGCGGCGGCGTGCTGCTCGACCTCGGCGCCGGGACCGGGCTGATCGGCGAGCACCTCGCGGGCGGCGGCGTCGGCTACCTCGGCGTCGACGTCTCCGGCCCGATGCTCGCCGTCTTCCGCCGCAAGCTCGGCCCCGGCGGCGGTGCCCTGGTGCGGGCGGACGGCGGCGCCCCGTGGCCGCTCCGCGGAGGCCGCGTGGGGCTCGTCTTCGTGTCGCGCGCGGCGCACCTCCTGCCTCCCGCGGTGCTGGTCGCCGAGACGCTGCGGGTGGCCAGCCCGCGCGGGTCGCTCTTCGTCCTCGGCGGCGTCGAGAGCGACCGCGACAGCCTGCGCGCCGTTCTCCGGCGGCAGATGCGGCGCCTCCTCGCCGAGCGCGGGGTGGCGCCGCGCCGCGCCGCCGAGACGCGGCGGGCGATCGCCGAGGCGCTGGCCGAGCGCGGGGGAGAGCCGCTGCCGGTGCGCACGGCGGCGTCGTGGACCACCGTCCACCGCGCCGCCGATGCGCTGGCCGCCTGGCGCGCCAAGTCCGGCCTCGGCGGCCAGCCGGTGCCGGCGGCGACGCAGGAAGAGGTGCTTCGCGAGCTGGAGTCCTGGATCCGGGAGCGCTTCGGCGGCCTGGAGGTCGAGCGCGAGACCACCGAGCGCTACGACCTCCTCGCCGTGCGGCTGCCGCCGCGCTCCGCCACCGACGAGGGAGGGGACGCATGATCGACGTACAGCAGGGGGGGCTCCTGAGCGAGCTCGGCCGCAACCTGGTCGAAGGCTCGCTCACCGACGCCCGCCTCCTCGAGCAGACCGCCGGGCCGGTGCATCAGATCCTGCCCGAGGCCAACGTGGTCAAGATCGGCGGCCAGAGCGTGATCGACCGCGGCCGGGCGGCGGTGTTCCCGCTCATCGACGAGATCGTCGCCAACCTGCCGCGCCACCAGATGATCCTCGCCACCGGCGCCGGCACGCGGGCGCGCCACGCCTACAGCGTCGGCATCGACCTCGGGCTGCCGGTCGGCGTGCTCTCCGTGCTCGGCACCTTCGTCTCGATGCAGAACGCGCGGATGCTCCACTACCTGCTCGCCCGGCACGGCATCCCGTTCATCGAACCGGTGCAGTTCCCGCAGCTCCCGCTCTACCTCGTCGAGCGGCGGGCGGCGATCTTCTTCGGCATGCCGCCCTACACCTTCTGGCAGCAGAACCCGCTGCTCGGCCGCATCCCGCCACACCGCACCGACACCGGCGCCTACCTGGTCAGCGAGGTCTTCGGCGCCCGTTCGATGATCTACGTCAAGGACGAGGACGGCCTCTACACCGCCGATCCGAAGAAGGACAAGAACGCCAGGCACATCCCGAGGATCACCGTCTCCGAGCTCCTGGCGATGGACCTCCAGGACCTCGTCGTCGAGAACGCGGTGCTGGAGCTGATGGCGAACGCCCGGCACGGCCGCTCGATCCGGGTGATCAACGGCCTCGTCCCCGGCAGCCTCACCCGCGCCCTCGAAGGCGAGGACGTCGGGACGCTGATCACGGCGGACTGAGGAGCCGCGCGATGGGCAAGGAACGCCGTGACGGCGAGCGGCGCCGGCTGCCGCCGCGCCCGAGCGCCTGCGGCCTCGCTCTCCTCGCGCTGGCCGCCGGCGTCCCGGCCGCCGACGCCGCGGAGGCTCCCTGGCGGCTCCAGGAGGCGGTGGGGGCGCCCGCCTGGCTGGAGCTCGGCGGCACCTTCCGGCTGCGCTCCGAGGGCCTCTCGTCGCACCTGCGCCCCGGGGTCGAGGGCTCGGACCGGATCCTGGTCGGCCGGCTGCTGCTTGACGCGCGGGTCGGCGACGAGCGGCTGTTCGCCCGCATCGAGCTCGAAGACGCCCGCGCCTTCCTCGACGACGAGGACACGCCGCTCGGCACCGACGACGTCGACGCCGCCGAGGTCCTCCAGGCCCACGTCGGGGCGCGCCTCCCCGACGTGCTGCGGGAGGGGGACCGCGTCGACCTCCAGGCCGGCCGGATGACCCTCGACCTCGGCAGCCGCCGGCTGGTCGCCCGCAACCGCTTCCGCAACACGATCAACGGCTTCACCGGCGTGCACGGCGCCTGGCGCGCGCCGGCGCCGGGAAGCGCCGCCGACGGCGCGCCGCAGAGCGAGGGCCGGGCGCTCCAGGCCTTCTTCCTGCTGCCCGTCGAGCGGCGGCCCACCGAGCGCCGGCGGCTCGACGACAACGAGGCCGAGCTCGACCGCGAGAGCTTCGAGGTGCGGCTGTGGGGGCTCCACCTGGCTGACCCGCGGCTCGCCGCCGACCTCCGCGGCGAGGCCTACGTCCTCGGCCTCACGGAGGAGGACCGGCCGGGCGCGCCGACCCGCAACCGGCGGCTGGTCACCGCCGGCGGCCGCATCCTCCGCCCGCCGGCCCGCGCGCGCTGGGACTTCGAGGTCGAGGCGGCGCTCCAGCGCGGCGAGACGCGCCGCTCCACGTCGGCGGCCGACGACACCGATCTCGACCAGCGGGCCTGGTTCGCCCACGCCGAGGTCGGCCGCACGTTCGACCGCTGGGCGACGCCGCGGCTGGTCCTCCTCCTCGACTACGCGAGCGGCGACGAGGACCCGGACGACCGCCGCGACGAGCGCTTCGACACGCTGTTCGGCGCCCGCCGCTTCGAATTCGGTCCTACCGGCATCTTCGGCATCCTGGCGCGAAGCAATCTCCGCGCTCCGGGCGTCCGCCTCGAGCTCACCCCGGGCTCCGGCAGGTCGCTGATGGCGGCCTGGCGGCCGGTGTGGCTGGCGAGCCGCCGCGACGTGCTGACCACCAACGGCGTCGGCGACCCGCAGGGCGAAGAGGGCTTCGTCGGTCATCTGATCGAGCTGCGCTACCGGACGACCCCGCTGCCGGGCTCCCTCGGCCTCGAGCTCGGCGCCGCGCATCTCGTCGCCGGCGAGCTCCTCGGCGCGCCGCCGGCGTCTCTCGACGACTCCACCTACGGCTATCTCCAGACCACCTTCACCTTCTGACCACGAGAGGCTGCGACCCTCGAACCGAAGGAGCCATCCATGCCAGTGAAGCAGCCCGGGGACGGGCGCCACCACGTCCGCTCGCTCCTGATGCGCGAGAGCCTGCTCGACAAGGACCTGATCGCCGCCACCGACGACGACCGCCCGCTGGTGCGCATGCTGCCCGAGGCGCGGGTGTTCAAGATCGGCGGGCGCTCGATCCTCGACCGCGGCGCCGAGGCGGTGCTGCCGCTCGTCGACGCGATCGGCGAGGCGCTCGCCACCCGCACGCTGATCATCGGCACCGGCGGCGGGGTGCGCAGCCGCCACGTCTTCTCGATCGGCCTCGACCTCGGCATGCCGACGGGGGTCCTCGCCCAGCTCGCCCTCGCCGACTCGCTGGGCAACGCGCACATCCTGGGCACGCTGCTCGCGAAGCACGGCGTGGTGGCGATCCCGCCCGAGATCTTCGGGCACCTGCTGCCGTTCTTCGTCAAGGCGGCGCCGGGGGTGATCTTCAACGGCGATCCGCCGTACTCGATCTGGGAGCACCCGCCGCCGGTGGGCCGCATCCCGCCGCACCGCACCGACGCCGGCAGCTACCTGACCGCCGAGTGCTTCGGCTGCAAGACCTTCACCCTGGTCAAGGACGTCGACGGCCTCTACGACGCCGATCCCCAGCGCAACCCGGGAGCGACCTTCATCCCCGAGATCTCGGTCTCCGAGCTGCGCGCCCGGAAGCTCGAGACGCTGCCCTTCGACGAGATCCTGCTCGACCTCCTCGACCGGTCGCGGCTGGTCGACCGCTTCCAGATCGTCAACGGGCTGAAGCCGGAGCTGCTCGCGGCGGCGCTCGACGGCGAGCACGTCGGCACCATCGTGCATGCCGGTTGAGACCGCCGTCGCCGGCGAGGTGCCGGCGGCGCGGGCGCGCGGGGTCGCGCACCGCTTCGGCGGCCGGCCGGCGCTGGCCGGCGTCGACCTCGAGCTGCCGCGCGGCGCG
>DATABP010000165.1:0-2033 GCA_036259515.1 Thermoanaerobaculia bacterium
CCCGACGCGCCGGCCCTGGTCGCCCCCGGCGGCGAGGTGCTCTCCTACCGCGAGCTGATCGGCCGCGCCCGGACGCTGGCGGCACGGCTGCGGCGGCTCGGCGTCGGGCCGGAGCGGCGGGTGGCGGTGTTCGCCGGCCGCGGGCCCGACCTCGTCGCCTCCCAGCTCGGCGTCCTCCTGGCCGGCGGCGCCTACGTGCCGATCGACCCGGACTACCCGGCGGAGCGCGTCGCCTTCCAGCTCGCCGACGCCGCCGTCGCCGCCGTCGTCGCGCCGCCGGAGCTCGCCCATCGGCTGCCGGAGACCGCGGTGCCGGTGGTGCCGCCGGCCGCCGCCGCGGACGGGGACGCCGGCGGCGGCGAGGTGCCCACCGTCCCCGGGCACCTCGCGTACGTGATCTACACCTCCGGCTCGACCGGCCGCCCCAAGGGCGTGGAGGTGACCCACGGCGCCCTCGCCAACCTGGTCGCCTGGCACCGGCGCCGCTTCGCCGTCGACGCCGGGGCCCGCGCCACGCTCCTCGCCAGCCCGGCCTTCGACGCCTCGGTGTGGGAGATCTGGCCGTATCTCGCCGCCGGCGCCGCCGTGGTGGCGGTGGCGGACGAGCTGCGTGCCGCGCCGCCGGCCCTCGCCCGCTGGCTCGCCGCCGAGCGGGTGACCCACGCCTTCCTGCCGACCGCGCTGGGCGGCGAGGTGCTCGCCCTAGTGCCCCGCGGCGCGGCCCTGCGGGTGGTGCTGGTCGGCGGCGAGGCGCTGCGCTGGCGGCCGCCGGCGGACGCCGCCTGGGAGACGGTCAACTGCTACGGCCCGACGGAGAACGCGGTGGTCGCCACCAGCACCGCCGTCGCTCCGCGGGGGGCGGCGCCGCCGCCCATCGGCCGCCCCTTGGACGGCGTCGAGGCCCTGGTGCTCGACCGCCGCGGCCGCCTGGCGCCGCCGGGGGTGCCGGGGGAGCTGGCCCTGGGCGGCGCCTCGCTGGCCCGCGGCTACCTGGGCCGCCCCGCCCGCACGGCGGCGGCCTTCGTGCCCCATCCCTTCGGCGAGCCCGGCAGCCGCCTCTACCGCACCGGCGACCTGGTGCGCTGGCGCGACGGCGGCGAGCTGGAGTTCCTCGGCCGCACCGACCAGCAGGTCAAGATCCGGGGCTTCCGCATCGAGCCCGGCGAGATCGAGGCCGCGCTGCGCGAGCAGCCCACGGTGCGCGAGGCGGTGGTCGCGGCGCTCGGGAGTGCCGCCGGCGCCCGGCTGGTGGCCTACGTGGTGCCCGCGGACCCGGCGGCCGCCGACCCTGCGACCGCTCGGCGGGGCGCGGCCGAGCCCCTGACGGAGGGGCTGCGCGCCGCCCTGGCCGCCCGGCTGCCGCCCTACATGGTGCCCGCCGCCTTCGTCCTCTTGCCGGAGCTGCCGCTGACCCCCAACGGCAAGGTGGACCGGGCCGCCCTGCCGGCGCCGGAGGAGGGCTCCGCCTCCCTGCCGCCGCGCACCGCGAGCGAGATCCGGCTGGCCGCGCTGTGGGGCGAGCTCCTGGGCCGCGCGGAGGTCGGCGCCGGGGACGACTTCTTCGCCCTCGGCGGCCACTCGCTCCTCGCCACCCGCCTCGTGCTGCGCCTGCACGAGGAGCTCGGCGTGGAGCTGCCGGTGCGGCAGGTCTTCGAGGCCCCCGTGCTGGCCGACCTGGCGCGGGCCGTCGACCGGGCGCGGGAGGCGGCGCCGTCGTCGCTGGTGCCGGTGCCCCGCGGGGGCGAGCTGCCCCTGTCCTTCGCGCAGGAGCGGCTGTGGCTGATCGACCGTCTGGAGCCGAACCGGGCCGCCTACAACGTGCCGATGGCGGTGCCGCTGCCCGCCGAGGCCGATCTCGAGGGGCTCGCCGCGGCGCTGACCCGGGTGGTGGCGCGCCACGAGGTGCTGCGCACCGTCTACGTCGAGAGCGAGGGGCGCCCGGTGCAGGTGGCGCGGCCGCCGGCGCCGGTGCCGCTGCCGTCGATCGACCTCGCCGGCCTGCCGGCCGAGCGCGCCGAGGCCGAGGCGCGCCG
>DATABP010000166.1:0-6075 GCA_036259515.1 Thermoanaerobaculia bacterium
CGAGGAGCGCGCCAGCCGGCCGCTGACCCGGCTGGTCATCGAGACCCGCCAGGAGGTCGAGCACGCGGTGTCCGGCGACGGCGACCGGCTGACCGTGCAGCTCACCCCGCTCGAGGCGGCGTCGACCGTGGCGCTCACCTTCGAGCCGCTGCCCGACGAGCCGGCGGTCGAGGAGCCCGCCGCCGCCGAGGAGGAGCCGGTGGCGGTCGCCGAGCCGCTCGCCGCCGCCGAGCCGGCCGCTACGCTCGCCGAGGCCGAGCCGGCCCGGCTCTCCGACCTCCTCGAGCGCGACCTCCCGGCGGCGCACGACGGCGCGCCGGCGCTCTCCGCCGGCACCCCCGACGCCCCCTTCGTGGCGCCGCCGCCGACCGGCCCCGCCGCCTCCGCGCTGGGCGAGGTGGCGGTCGAGCCCACCGACCACGGCACCCTGGTGCGCGTCGTCGGCGACGGCCAGTTCAGCTACTCGACGTTCGCGCTCGACAACCCGCACCGCTTCGTCATCGACCTCGACGGGGTGATCGACGAGACGCCGCGGGTGACGGTGCCGGTCGAGCGCGGCTCGCTCGAGCGGGTGCGGGTGGCGCAGTTCCGCAGCGCTCCCGAGCCGGTGGCGCGGGTGGTCTTCGACCTCGCCCACCCGGTGGTGCCGCGCATCGAGCGCACCTCCGAGGCGCTCCTCGTCCGCTTCAACGGCGTCGACCCGGAGGCGGCGCGTCCGGTGGCCGCCGCCGCCCCGGCGCCGGCGCGCGACCTCCGCCCGGCGGTGGCGGCGCTCTCGCCGTCGCCGCAGGAGCCCCAGCCGCCGCCGGTCGAGCCCGAGCCGCCCTTCCAGGACGGGGAGATCGAGGTCCGCCCGGTGGAGCCGCCGCCGGCGGTCGAGGCGCCGCCGCGCGTCCCGGCGCCGCGGAGCGACCTCGACCTCGCCGCCCCGGGCGAGATCGAGATCACCACCCCGACCACCGCCGTCCAGGTCTTCGACACCCGGCCGCTCGACGGCGGCGAGCGGCAGTTCGTCGGCGAGCGCTACAGCTTCAGCCTGCGCGACGCCGACCTCGTCGAGACGCTGCGCTCGTTCGCCACCATGTCCGGCCTCAACATGGTCATCCAGCCGGGGGTCTCCGGCACGGTGACGATGGAGCTCCACGACGTGCCGTGGGACCAGGCCTTCGAGCAGGTGCTCAAGACCCAGGGCCTGTCCTACGAGGTCGAGGGCAACATCATGCGCATCGCGCCGATCGAGACGCTCCAGGCCGAGGCGCGGTCGCGCCAGGAGCTGGAGCGGGCGCAGGCGCTGTCGATCCCGCTGCGCACGGTGATGCGCCGGCTGTCCTACGCCAACGCGGCGCTGGTCGAGGGCCTGCTGCGGCGCGGCATCCTCTCCCAGCGCGGCAGCGTGATCGTCGACCCGCGCACCAACACGCTGATCATCCGCGAGCTGCCCGACTACCTCGACACGGTGATCGCGGTGATCGAGAACATCGACATCCCCGAGCCCCTGGTGATGATCGAGGCGCGGATCGTCGAGACGCGGAAGAACTTCACCCGCACGCTGGGCGTCGAGTGGAGCTTCACCGGCGCGGCGGCGCCGGAGTTCGGCAACACCACCGGGCTCCAGTTCCCCAACCAGGGGACGGTCGAGGGCGGCGTCAACCTCCTGACCGGCGGCGACAACGCCTTCATCGACCTCACGCTCGGCAACGTGCTCAACACCTTCAACCTCGACCTGGCGCTCCAGGCGGCGGAGAACGAGGGCTTGGTCAACATCCTGTCCTCGCCCAAGGTGCAGGCGCTCAACAACCAGATGGCGTCGATCCAGTCGGGCTTCCAGATCCCGATCCAGACGGTGGCCAACAACACGGTCAGCGTGCAGTTCGTCAACGCCACCCTGAAGCTCGACGTCCGCCCGCAGGTCACCGCCGAGGGCACCGTGCTGATGGACATCAACATCCAGAAGCGCAACCCGGAGTTCGGTCTGGCGGTGGCGGGGTCGCCGAACGCGCCGATCTCGACCAAGGAGGCGCAGACCCGGGTGATGGTCAAGGACGGCGGCACGACGGTGATCGGCGGCATCTACGAGGTGTCCACCAACACCGGCGAGGACCGGGTGCCCGGGCTCGCCAACATCCCGATCATCGGCCACCTGTTCAAGAACCGCCGGCGCGAGGACTCGAACAACGAGCTTTTGATCTTCATCACCCCGCGGGTGATCCGGTTCTAGGAGCTGCGCCATGACCACGAGACGACCCTTCGCCGCCCTCGCCGCGCTCGCCGCGCTGGCCCTCGCCGTCGCCGGCTGCTCCAGCGGCGACCGCGTCGACGAGACCGAGGGCGGGGTGATCCTGTCGGTGAGCGACTTCGACGGCCTGCCGATCCAGGTCAGCGTCAACGCGCTCGGCTTCCCGCCGCTGGTGACGGTCGAGGAGATCGTCATCGACAACCTGCCGAAGGACCCCAACGGCGAGGTCAGCGACCTGATGAACGTCGAGATGCGCTCCTACGAGGTCGTCTACACCCGCCTCGACACCGGCACCCGCACGCCGACGCCGCTGGTCTCCTCGATCTTCGGCGTCGCCCCGGTGGGCGGCCAGATCACCTACGACAACCTGCCGATCCTCACCACCGAGCAGCTCACCAACCCGCCGCTCGAGGACCTCCTGATCGAGAACGGCGGGATCGACGCGGAGACCGGCGGGCGGGTGATCACGCTGGAGCTCCGCGTCCGCTTCTTCGGCCGCACGCTGACCGGCGACGACGTGGCCACCGCCCCCATCCGTTTCGACATCGAGTTCGTTCCGTAGCCGAGGAGCGTCGACATGCGTACCCAGATCGTTTCGAAGTCCTTCCTGTCGCTGGCGGCGGCGCTCGCCCTGGCCGTCGCCGGCGCCTGCTCGACCGACTCGCCGACCGAGCCGTCGCGGCCGCCGGCCACGCCGCCGGACGGCGGCGGCGGCGGCACCGGCGCGTTCAGCGTCGTGGTCACCGCCAACCCCGGCACGGTGGCCGCCGGCTCCGACGACCCGGTGCTGATCACCGTGCGCGCCACCCGCGACGGCCAGCCGGCGCCGGACGGCACGCTGGCGGTGGTCACCGCGCTCGAGGGCTCCTTCGGCGCCGTCGGCGGCCCGCAGACGGCCACCGTCGAGCTGACCAACGGCGTGGCGCAGGTCGCCTTCTTCCCGCCGGTCGACGAGGAGCAGTCGGTGGTCGTGCAGGCCACGGTCGCCGGCGCCGTCGGCCAGACGACGATCGACGTCGCCGGCACCACCACCTTCTTCGTCTCCCACGTGGAGCCGGCCAGCGGCTCGCCCCAGGGCGGCGACACGGTGACCGTGATCGGCAGCGGCTTCGAGGAGCCGGTGCGGGTGCTCTTCGGCGGCGTCAACGCGCAGGTGCTGTCGGTGGGCGCCAACCGCATCCGCGTGCGCACCCCGCCCTCGCCGGGCGCGCCGAACGAGACGGAGACGGTGGCGGTCTCGGTGACCATCAACGTCAACGAGGAGGAGACGGCGACCGACACGGTGGCCGGCGCCTTCACCTTCGCCCCGGGCGGCGGCGACGTCCGCCAGCCGGCGATCTTCAGCGTCACCCCGACCACCGGCCCCAACGAGGGCGGCACGCAGGTGTCGATCATCGGCGAGGGCTTCCAGAGCCCGGTTCAGGTGCGCTTCTGCAACGGCGACTGCGTCGAGGCGCAGGTGCTGTCGGTGGTCGGCGGCCGTCTCGAGGTGCGCAGCCCGCCGGCGACCGGCTTCGGCTCGGTGCTCCGCGACCAGCCGTCCGACATCCAGGTGACCAACCTCAACAGCGGCCTGTCGACGACGTTCACCGACGCCTTCCGCTACGGGGTGGACCTCCAGGTGACCGGCCTGTCGCCGGACGTCGTCGAGGCGGACGATCCGCAGCTCGTGACCATCTTCGGCAGCGGCTTCGAATCGCCGCTGGTGGTCACCGTCGACGGCGTCCAGCAGCAGGTGACCTCGGTGACCGGCAGCGAGGTGGTGTTCCGGCCCAGCGCGCGGGAGCTCACCGGGTGCGGCACGGTCACTCAGAACAGCGACGTCCAGGTGCGGCTCCTCAACAGCGGCGAGGAGGCCGGCGGCCTGACGCTGATCTTCCGCACCGAGATCCCGCAGCCGCAGATCCTCTCGGTGACCCCCAACACCGGCAACCCGAACGGCAACCAGAACGTCAACATCGGCGGCAGCGGCTTCGCGGCCCCGGTGCGGGTGCTGTTCGGCGGCGCCGCCGCCCAGGTCGGCACGGTGACCCCGACCAACGTCGCGGTCACCACCCCGCCGCTCGCCGGCGGCCTGCCGACCGTCGCCTGCACCACCGGCACCGGCCAGCAGGGGACGCGGACGACGTCGCAGGCGGTCAACGTGCTGGTCGAGAACCTCGCCACCGGCTGCGAGGACGTGCTGCCCGGCGGCTTCACCTACACGCCGGCCAACACCAACTGCGTGCCCAACCCGGCGTGCAGCGACGGAATCGACAACGACGGCGACGGGTCCATCGACGCGGCCGACCCCGGCTGCGCCGGCGGCCCCGCCGACGGCGACGAAACCGACCCGGCGCCCTGACGCGCCGCGGTCTCGACGACTCACCCTCCCGGGGCGGCCCGCGCCTGGACGCGCGGCCGCCCCGGTCCGTATACTGGCTCGCGATGAAGACCAAGCTTTATCTCTCCGTGCTGTCCCTCGCGCTGGCGGCGGCCGGCCTGGCCGCCTGCGACAAGGCGAGCCCGGTGGCGCCCGCCGGCACCGTGCTCTCCGTCACCGCCAACCCGACCCAGATCGCCGCCAACGGCGTCTCGCAGATCCGCGTCGTCGCCCTGCGCGCCAACGGCACCCCGGTCAATCCGGGGACGCAGATCCGGCTGTCGACCAACCTGGGAACCGTCGACCCGCTGGTCGAGGTGGGGGAGGGCGGCATCGCCGTCGGAACGTTGCAGGGGGACGGGCGGATCGGGACCGCTGAGGTGACGGCCACGGTGGGGGCGGACACGAGCGCGACAGTACAGGTTCAGGTGGGCCAGCCGGCGGCGAACCTCAGCCTGCAGGCGACACCGTCCTCTATCCCTGAGACCGGCGCTTCGGTTCAGTTGTTGGCGCTCGTTCGGGATGCGAGCGGTCAGCCTCTTCCGGACGCGAACGTCAACTTCTCGGCGGAGATTGGTGACCTGACGTCTGGCGGCGGGTTCATTCGTACAGACTCCAGTGGACAGGCGCGCGACACACTGCGTGTCAGCGAAGCGGACATCGCCACCCTCGCCGATGACAATTTCCAGGTGAGCGCCTCGGTGCAGACCGGGGATGCGTTGACGACGGAGACGTTCGACGTCTCGCTGCAAAGGCGGCCGGACGCTAACTTCAACGCCAACCAGAACGGCTTGCAGGTGGCCTTCGAGGACATCAGCACAAACAATCCGACAAGCTGGTTCTGGGAATTCGGCGACGGCGACACGAGCACGGCGCAGAATCCCACTCACCTCTACTCGTTGCCCGCCGGACAGACCTCGGCTACCTTCTTCGTCACGTTGACGGCGCGGAACGCCATCGGCGAGAGCAGTATCACGAAGCCGGTCACCGTCAGGGCTGACTGAGTCCGGGCTGGGCAAGTCGTTTTCCCTTTGCCGGTCGGGGTTTAGCCGCCTCCTGCTATAATGCCCCGGTGACCGCCTCCTCCCCCGAGCGACTGGCCGAGCTGCGCCGCCGCTGGCAGGCGGAGCCGGGGTCGCGGCTGTTCCTCCAGCTCGCCGAGGAGTACCGCCGCGCCGAGCGTCACGGCGAGGCCGTCGAGGTGCTCCAGGCCGGCCTCGCCGACCATCCGAACCACGTCTCCGCCCACGTCGCGCTGGGCCGCGCGCGGCTGGCGATGGGGGAGGCGGACGCCGCCGTCGGCTCGCTCGAGCGGGCGCTCGACCTCGACGCCACCAACCTGGTCGCCAACAAGGCGCTGGTCGAGGCGTACCTGGCGCAGGGCGAGCGCGAGAAGGCACGGCAGCGGCTCGACCTCTACCGGCTGCTCAACGACGCCGATCCCGACGTGCCGGAGCTGCGGCGGCGGATCGACGGC
>DATABP010000167.1:0-2264 GCA_036259515.1 Thermoanaerobaculia bacterium
CGGCGCGCCGGCCGCTCGGCGCCGCCGCGCGGCACGCCCGCCTCGCCCGGCACCTCACCCCTCCTGCCGATCCTCTTGCTCCGCCCCTCCTCCGCCTCCTTCGGCTTCGCCGCCGCCGGCGCCTCCCCGTCCCCGGCCCGCAACGCCGTCAACAGCTCCCCGTCCGCCTCCGGCTCCTCGCCCGCCGCCACCACCGCGAGCATCGCCGCCAGCCGGTCGGCGGTCCGGGTCAACAGCTCGACCAGCCGCGGCCGCCCCGCCGCCAGCGCGTCCTCGGCGGCGTGGCAGAGTTCGGCGAAGGCGTCGAGGCCGAGCATGCGCGCCGAGCCCTTCAGCGTGTGGAGCTCGCGCTTGGCGACGATCGCCGCCTCGCCGCCCGCGGGCACCCGCGGCGTGACGGCGGTCAGGTGATCGATCCGCTCCCGCGCCTCCTCGACGAAGACGGGGACGAGGTCGGCGAGCTCGTGCTCCACGTCGGCGGTCCTCCGGCGGCGGCGCGGGCCGCTAGATCCGGGTCCAGCTCCCGACGTTGATGTCGAGCCCGAGGACGCCGAGGATGCGCCCGTACTCGCGGGCGATCGGGGCGGCGACGGTGAAGCAGCGCTGCTCGGTGAGGAGCGACTCGTAGACCGGCGTGATCACCGTCCGCCGCTCGCGCGACACCGCCCGGTACCACGGCCGCTCGGTGATCCCCTCGCCGGCGCGCAGCGACGCCGGCAGGTCGGCCTCGTCGCCGGTCAGGTCGCGGTTCAGCGAGTAGGCGAGCTGGCGGCCCTCGCCGTCGACCACGTAGGCGAGCTCGACGTAGGGCATCTCGGCGATCACCTGCTGGAGCAGCGCCTCGACCGACTCCCAGTTGCCGAAGCGGCGCTCGGCCTCGACGCTCCAGCGCTGGGACCAGTTCTTGAGCGAGTGGGGGGAGTCGAGGTGGAACGACTGGGCGAGGAGCTGGATGGTCAGCCCGAGGTCGTTCAAGCGGTCGGCGGTCTGCGAGAACTGCTTGAGGCCGTCCGCCATCCGCTGCACCACCTGGCTGACCTCCTTGAGCGTCAGCACCACCTCGTCGGAAGCGGCGTTCTGCTCCTGGGTGGCGAGCGAGATCTCGCGCGCCACCCGCGCGGTGTCCGACGACGCGGAGCGCAGCTCCTCGATCGCCGCCGCCGCCGCCCGCCCGCGCTCGAGCACCCGCGCCGCCTCCTTCGAGCCCTCCTCGGTGGCGACGACGGTGGCGCGGATCGAGCTGGCGAACTCGTCGAGCAGGTTGCGCACCGACTCGACCGACTCCTGGGAGCGCTGCGCCAGCCGCCGCACCTCCTCGGCGACCACCGAGAAGCGCCGCCCGTGGGCGCCGGCGGCGGCCGCCTCGATCGCCGCGTTGAGCGACAGGATGTGGGTCTCCTGGGCGATCTCGGTGATCAGGTCGAGCACCCGGTAGATCTCCTTCGAGCGGGTGCCGAGCGTGTCGGCGCGGCTGGCGATGCCGCTGATCCGCTTCTTGACCTCCTCGACCCCGTCGACCGCCTGCTCGACCGCCGCGGCGCCGACGTTGCCGCTCGCCTCGGCCGCCTCGGCGAGCCGCGCCTGCTGCGACGCGTTGTCGGCGATCTGCGAGGCGGTGCGCGCCAGCTCCTCCATCGCGGCGGTGATCTCCACCACCGAGGCCGCCTGCTGCGACGACCCCGAGGCGAGCTCCGCGGCGAGCTGGTTGACCGAGTTGGCCGCCGAGGCGATCTCCACCGAGCTGCCCTGGATGCGCTGCGCCAGGACGCCGAGCGCGCCGCTGGCGGCGGCGAAGCTCCGCGCGATGCGGCCGGAGAGCTCGCCCGCCGCCTGGTTGGCGCGCACCAGGTCGCCGCCCCGCACCTGCTCGAGGGCGGCGACCAGCAGGTCCTCGGAGCGCCGGCGCTCGACCTCGTCGCTCGCCAGCCGCCGCCTGAGGCCGCCGACCGTCCGCTGCACCACCGTCCAGTAGACGCCGACCGCGGCGAGCGCCGCGACCAGGAAGGCGACCAGCACCCAGGCCTGGGCCCCCTGCGCCTGGGCGACCATCATCAGCCCCAGGCCGACCGCGCCCAGGCCGCCGATCGTCGCCAGCCCGAGGCGCTCCTCGGGCGTGCGCCGGTCCTGCTTGACCGGCCGATCCGCCTCCGTCCGTGCCACCACCGTCTCCGCCGTCGTCATCACGCTCCTCCGGAAGCCGCGGTGGCCGCCGCCAGGGCGAGGGGCGGCCGTGCGGGATCGATCACCACCACCGGCCGGCGGGC
>DATABP010000168.1:0-6124 GCA_036259515.1 Thermoanaerobaculia bacterium
GGTCGCGGCGATCCGCCGCGCCGCCGACGCGGCCGCCAAGGTGGAGCCGGAGATGTCGGTCGAGGTGCTCGACGAGGCGGGCGAGGTGGTGGCGCGGGTGGAGAAGACGCTCTACGTGCGGCGGAAGGAGCCGCGGGCGGCCGGGGGAGCGGGCTGACCCGACGCTCCTCGGCCGCCGGCGACGATCACGCTTCGACGATCACACGCCCCGCTGCTCCGGCGGGAACGCGCGCTTCTTCGCCCGCCGGCGCCTCGCCAGCTTGCGCAGCAGCCAGACGCCGGCGACGGCGCCGGCCGCGATCGCCAGCTTCGACTTGTTGTCGCGGGCGCCATCGGCCGCGAGGTGGCCGGCGTGGCGCACCTCGGGCTCGATCTTGTGCCGCGCCTCCCACAGCAGGCGCTTGGGGCGCAGCCGGCGGCCGAGGGCGTCGATGGTGTCGTCGAGGTCGGCGCGGCTGCGCTGGATCTCGTGGTGGATCTCGGCGGGGGTGCGGGTGTCCTGGGGCTGCGGCTCGCCGGTGCCGCCGCCGCTCATCCGACCTTGCTCTTGAGCCATTCCTTGTCCTCCTGGAGGGTCTGTCGGGTCTGGACCGGCTTCCACTCGGTCTCGCGCATGACGTTGGCGCCACGGCCGAGCACCACCGCGCCGACGACGCCGAAGGCGATCGCCAGCACCAGGGGCGCCAGCCACACCGCGACCATCGCCGGCAGGAAGAGCGCGAAGAGCGCGGTCAGGCCCATGTTGAGGGTGTAGAGCAGGGTGAGCGCGGCGGCGAGCGCCACGGCGCCGCCGAGCGCGAACAGCATCATCGCCTTCTCGAGACGGCCGATGCGCTCGCGCATCTCCGCCTTGAGCAGGTCCACCTCGCCTTTCGTGATGTCGCGGAGGTCGCGCACCACGTCGCGGAAGAGCTGGCCGACCGGAACGCCGGCCTTGGGCTCGCCCAATCGATGCTCGGAGAGGCTGGGTTGGGTGATCGTCGCCATGGGGGTCTTACCTCCTCTCGGCAAGATCGGAGGTACAAGAAACCTGCCAGGGCGGGGGCGTTACGATGCGCGGCATGGCGGCGCGGCGGCGACGGTGGCGGTGGTGGCTCCTCGGTGCGGCGGCGCTCTTCGTCGGCCTCCAGCTCCTGCCCTTCGGACGGGTGGAGAACCCGCCGGTCACCGCCGAGCCGGCGTGGGACTCGCCGCGCACCCGAGCGCTCGCCGCCCGCGCCTGCTTCGACTGCCACAGCAACCGGTCGACGCGGCAGTGGTACCACGTCGCGCCGGTCTCCTGGCTGGTCGCCTACGACGTCGCCCGAGCGCGCGAGCACCTCAACTTCTCGGAGTGGGACCGCGAGCAGGAGGAGGACGCCTCCGACGCCGCCGGCGAGGTCGAGGACGGCGACATGCCGCTCCGGCGCTACCTCCTCGTCCACCCGGAGGCGCGGCTGACCGACGCCGAGCGGGCGGAGCTGGCGCGCGGGCTGGAGGAGACCGACCGGAGGGGCGAACCGGGGGAGGGGCGGGAGGAGGCGGCGGAGGCCGCCGAGGAGGCCGCCGAGGAGGAGGACGACGGCGGCGGCCGGAGGCGCGGACGCGGGCGCGGGCGGGGTGGTCGCGGGCCGGGATAGCTCGCCGGCCAGCTCGTCGCCGGCCGGCTCGCGGCCGCGATCAGTACCCCGACCCGTGCTGCTCGGAGAGCGGGCGGCTGCGCTCGTCGAAGCTCGCCGGGCGCGCCACGCCCAGCCGCTTGAGCTTCTTGCACAGCCCCACGCGCGACATGCCGAGCTCGCGGGCGGCGGCGGAGACGTTCCAGCCGGTGTCGCCGAGCACCTGGAGGATCAGCCGGCGCTCGGCCTGGCGGCGGGCGCGGCCGAGCGGATCGGCGCCGGCGTCGCCGGCGGCGAGGGTGCGGCCGCGCAGCCGCGGCGACAGGTGGTCGGGGCCGATCGGCTCGCCGCTCGGGGTGAGCACCACCGCGCGCTCCACCTCGTTCGCCAGCTCGCGGACGTTGCCCGGCCACGGGTGCTGGGTGAGGAGCGCCACCGCCTCCGGCCGCAGGCGGGCGTGCGACTTGCCGTGGCGGGCGCAGAAGGTGGCGAGGAAGTGCTCGGCCAGGAGCACGACGTCGCCCGGGCGCTCGCGCAGCGGCGGCACCGTCAGGTGGACGACGTTGAGGCGGAAGAAGAGGTCCTGCCGGAAGCGGCGCTGGCGCACCTCGTCGTCGAGCGTGCGGTTGGTGGCGCAGACGATGCGCACGTCGACCTCCCAGCTCCTCGTCGAGCCGACCGGGCGCACCTCGCGGTTGTCGAGGAAGTGGAGGAGCCGCGCCTGGTTGGCCGCCGTCAGCTCGCCGATCTCGTCGAGGAAGAGGGTGCCGCCGTCGGCGGCGCGGGCGAGGCCGTGGTGGTCCGCCAGCGCGCCAGAGAAGGCGCCCTTGACGTGGCCGAAGAGCTCGCTCTCGAAGAGCTGCTCCTGGAGGTTCGCCGCCGAGAAGGCGACGAAGGCGCCGCCCGAGCGGCGGCTGAGCTGATGGATGACGCGCGCGACGAGCGACTTGCCCGTCCCGGTCTCGCCGCGCAGGAGCACTGGAGCAGAGGTCGGAGCGATGACGCGGATCTGCTCGCGCAGCTCGGCGATCTGCGGGGACCTGCCAAGGATCTCGACCGTGCCAGGGAATGGCATGAACCGTTCGACCTCCGCGAAGGAACATACGATGCTTATATGTGTACCGACGTTATCACGTGGCCGCCGGCGGCGCCAGCCGGTCGGGTCGCGTCCGCCGGCGCCGCTATACTGAGCCGGCGCCGTCCGGGGCCGCGCGCCGGCCGCCGGTGACCGCGTCCGCGGGCGGCGCCGACCGACAGGAGGTGCCGAGGTGGACCCGAGCCACACCGTTGCGGTCAAGCCCCACGTGGCGCGCGAGGCGCGCATCGGCTCGCTCGACGAGTACCGCGAGCTCTACCGCCGCTCGCTCGCCGACCCCGCCGGCTTCTGGGGCGAGGTCGCCGGGCGGCTGTCCTGGTTCCACCCCTTCCACACCGTGGTCGACGCCGATCCCGAGGCGGTCGACTTCTCGTGGTTCGGCGGCGGCCGGCTCAACGCCTGCTTCAACTGCGTCGACCGCCACCTGCCGGACAAGGGCGACAAGACGGCGATCGTCTGGGCCGCCGACGAGCCGGGAGAGTACCGCCGGATCACCTACCGCGAGCTCAAGCACAACGTTTCGCGGGTGGCCAACGTGCTGCTCCACCACGGGGTGCGGCGCGGCGACCGGGTGGCGATCTACCTGCCGATGGTCCCCGAGCTGGCCTACGCGATGCTCGCCTGCGCGCGGATCGGCGCCGTCCACTCGGTGGTGTTCGCGGGGTTCTCCGCCGGCTCGCTGCGCGACCGCATCTTGGACGCGGGCGCCAAGGTGCTGTTCACCGCCGACGAGGGGCTGCGCGGCGGCCGCGCCATCCCGCTGAAGCGCACCGCCGACGAGGCCATCGAGGGGCTGTCGGTGGTCGAGAAGGTGCTGGTGGTGCGGCGCACCGGCGCGCCGGTCGCCATGCGGCCGGGCCGCGACCTGTGGCTCGACGAGGAGGCGGAGCGCCAGCGCTCGACCTGCCCGACCGAGTGGATGTCGTCCGAGTCGCCGCTCTTCGTCCTCTACACCTCGGGATCGACCGGCAAGCCCAAGGGCGTCCTCCACACCACCGCCGGCTACCTGCTCTACGCCGCCTACACCCACGAGCTGGTGTTCGACTGGAAGCCGGACGACGTCTACTTCTGCGCCGCCGACGTCGGCTGGATCACCGGCCACAGCTACATCGTCTACGGTCCGCTCGCCAACGGCGCGACGACGGTGATGTTCGAGTCGACGCCCACCTACCCCGATGCCGGCCGCTACTGGCGGATCGTCGACGACCTCGGGGTCAACATCCTCTACACCGCGCCGACCGCCATCCGGGCGCTCCTCCGCGAGGGCGACGAGCCGGTGAAGCGCCACCGCCGCACCAGCCTGCGGGTGCTCGGCTCGGTCGGCGAGCCGATCAACCCCGAGGTCTGGCAGTGGTACCACGACGTGGTCGGGGACGGCCGCTGCGCCGTCGTCGACACCTGGTGGCAGACCGAGACCGGCGGCATCATGATCACGCCGCTCCCCGGCGCCACGCCGGCCAAGCCGGGCTCGGCGACGCTGCCCTTCTTCGGCGTCGAGCCGCTCCTGGTCGACGACCAGGGGCAGCCGCTCGAGGGGAACGGCGTCTCCGGCAACCTGTGCCTGGCGCGGCCGTGGCCGGGGCAGGCGCGCACCCTCTACGGCGACCACCGCCGCTTCCGCGAGACCTACTTCTCCCAGTTCCCCGGCCTCTACTTCACCGGCGACGGCTGCCGCCGCGACGAGGACGGCTACTACTGGATCACCGGCCGGGTCGACGACGTGCTCAACGTCTCCGGCCACCGGCTGGGCACCGCCGAGATCGAGAGCGCCCTGGTCTCCCACGTCGCCGTCGCCGAGGCGGCGGTGGTCGGCTTCCCGCACGACATCAAGGGCACCGGCATCTACGCCTTCGTCGACGTCGTCCCCGACTACCGGCACGAGGACCGCGAGGAGCTGATCGGCGCGCTCAAGGAGCACGTGCGCCACGCGATCGGGCCGATCGCCCGCCCGGACCGCATCCAGATCGCCGCCGGTCTGCCGAAGACCCGCTCCGGCAAGATCATGCGGCGCATCCTGCGCAAGATCGCCGCCGGCGAGCTCGGCGACTTCGGGGACATCACCACGCTCGCCGATCCGTCGGTGGTCGAGGCGCTGGTCGCCGAGCGGCGGCGCGCGGGATGAGCGGCGGCGGGCGGCCGGGCGAGTCCGAGGGCTACGAGCCGCGCGGCGTCCAGAACCCGCGCATCGTGGACCTCGTCGCGCCGGACCGCCGGCGCGGCGAGATCGTGCTCTCGATCCTCGAGGCCCGCCCCTGGTCCGGCGGCCGGCCGCAGCTCGAGGAGCACGAGGAGAAGCTCAACGCCTACTTCGTCTACGTGCTCGACGGCCACCTGGCGCGCGACTACCCGCAGTACCGCGGGATGCCGGCGCGCGTCGAGCTGGTGTGCGCCGAGGAGCCGGGGGAGGGGGAGAGGCCGTTCCTCGCCGCGGTGGCGCGCACCGCGTCCGAGAACGGCCTGTCGTTCGTCGTCCGCGTCGACCCCGACCCCTTCGCCCGCCGCCGCGCGCCGTGGGAGGCGGGCGGCGGCGACGGCGGGGACGGAGCGGCCTAGCCGCAGGTCGCCAGCGCCGCGGTGTCCTGGACGGCGCGGAAGGGGGTGCGTTGAGGATTGAAGTACCAGACCGTCTCCCGCGCCCTGGTGTCGGTGACCCGGATCGCGGTGTGGACGTCGGTCAGGCCGGCGGCGAACACCCAGTTGTGGCCGTTGACGGTGCAGCCCTCGAGCGCCTTGACCATCACCTCGGCGGTGCCCTCGCGGAAGAACCAGAACCAGCCGGTGTCGTCCGAGACCGCCTCGCCGGAGCCGCGGCCGGTCTCGCCGTCGGCGGTCTGCCACCAGGTCTCCACCCGGAAGCGGCCGTCGCCCAGGCAGAGCTCGTCCTCGCCGTCGCAGGGGGTGAAGTCCGGCGCTTCGACCGGCAGGCAGGCGACCGAGACGCGGTAGTCGCCCTCGACGCCGGCCGCCGAGGTCGAGGCGATGACGTCGTAGACCCCGTCCTCCGGCGCCTGGAGCGCGACGAAGGCGTGGTCGCCCAACTTCACCTCGGACTGCTGGACGATGCGGCCGTCGGGGTCGACCAGCGCCACGAAGCCGCCGAAGCGCTGCGAGCCGAGGCTGACGGTGATCATCTCGCCGGCGCGGGCGCCGAAGCTGTAGAGGTCGAACGGGCGCCCGTGGGCGCTGTGGCAGTCGTCGGTGTCGAGCACCGCGCTGCGGTCGCCGAGGTTGCAGGCGTAGAGCTGCGGAGCGCACCGCGAGGCGGCCTCGCTCCAGGAGCGCAGGACGTCGTCGCCGGCGGCGGGCTGGGCGCCGGCGGCGCCGGCCGCGCACACCACCACCGCGACGGACAAGAGAGCGCGGGACTGCATGTAAACCTCCACAGCCGCTTGCGCGGCGTTCGTTCGCTGGAGCTCCGGGGCCGCCCCCG
>DATABP010000169.1:0-1788 GCA_036259515.1 Thermoanaerobaculia bacterium
CCCGGCCGCCGTCCCGGCCGCCGCCGAGACGATCGTCCCGGCCGCCCTGCCGGCCGTGCTGCCGGCCGTCGACGCGGCGACCGCGCTCGCGGGAGGCTCGCGATGAGGCTCTCCGCGCTCGCCGCCGGCCTGCCGATCCGCCTGCCGCCGGACGCGCCGGACCCGGAGATCTCCGGCGTCTCCCACGACTCGCGGCACGTCGCGCCCGGCGACCTCTTCGTCGCCTGGCGCGGCGGCCGTTTCGACGGCACCCTCTTCGCCCCGGTCGCCGCCGAGGAGGGCGCCGCGGCGCTCCTCGTCCCCACCGGCGCCCCCCGCCCGGTGACGGTGCCGGCCGAGGTCCCCTGGGTCACCGCCGACGACCCGCACGCGCTCCTGCCGCTGGTCGCCGCCCGCGCCTACGGCGAGCCGCACCGGCACCTGGCGATGGCTGGCGTCACCGGCACCAACGGCAAGTCCACTGTGTCGACGCTGATCGCCCGCCTGCTCGACACCGCCGGCCGCCCCTGCGGGCTGATCGGCTCGCTCGGCTACTTCTTCGGCGACCACAAGTACGCCAAGGGGCGCACCACGCCCGAGGGGTCGGACTTCTTCCGCCTGCTCGCCACCATGCGCGCCGACGGCGCGCGGGCGGTATCGATGGAGGTCTCGTCGCACGCCCTCTCGCTCGGGCGGATCGCCGGCACCGAGTTCGACGTCGCCGCCTTCACCAACCTCACCCGCGACCACTTCGACTTCTACTCCGGCTTCGAGGACTACTTCCAGGCCAAGCGGAAGCTGTTCGACATGCTCAAGCCGGGCGGCCGGGCGGCGGTCAACCGCGACGATCCCTGGGGGGCGCGGCTGGCCGGCGAGCTGGCCCGGCCGGTGACCTTCGGCGAGCGCGAGGGCGACGTCCACGCCCTCGACGTGACGCTCGACGAGCGCGGCATCCGCGGCGCCTTCGCCACCCCCCGCGGGCCGCTCGCCTTCGAGTCGCAGCTCATCGGGCACTTCAACCTGCTCAACCTGCTCGCGGCGGTGGCGGCGGGCGAGTGCCTGGAGCTGCCGCACGACGCGGTGGCCGAGGGGATCGCGCGCCAGCGGCCGCTCCTCGGGCGCATGGAGCCGGTCGACCGCGGGCAGCCGTTCCCGGTCTACGTCGACTACTCGCACACCGACGACGCGCTGCGCGCGGCCCTGACCTCGCTCCGCACGCTCTCCGACCGCCGGCTGATCGTCGTCTTCGGCTGCGGCGGCGACCGCGATCCCGGCAAGCGGCCGCTGATGGGCAGGGTGGCCGGCGAGCTGGCGGACCTGCCGATCCTCACCTCCGACAACCCGCGCACCGAGGACCCGCGGAAGATCATCGCCGAGGTCGAGGCGGGGGTGCGCGAGTCGGGCAACCCGGACTACCGGGTGGTCGTCGACCGCGGCGAGGCGATCCGGCGGGCGGTCGAGCTGGCCGACGAGCGGACGGCGGTGCTGATCGCCGGCAAGGGCGACGAGCCGATCCAGGTGATCGGCGACGAGGAGCACCCGTTCTACGACTTCGACGAGGTGGTGCGCGCGCTGGAGGAGCGCTTCGGTGCGGGGTAGCGTCGGCGCGGCGGCGGCGGCGATGGGCGGCCGGGTGGTCGCCGGCGATCCGGACGCGGCCTGGAGCGGCGCCGCGATCGACTCGCGCAAGCTCACGGGCGGCGAGCTCTTCTTCGCGCTCGCCGGCGAGCACACGGACGGCCACCGCTTCGTCGGCGCGGCGGCGGCGGCCGGCGCGGCGGCCTCGGTGGTCTCGCGCGACGTGCCGCC
>DATABP010000170.1:0-2749 GCA_036259515.1 Thermoanaerobaculia bacterium
TAGTGGCGGCCCGCTCGACTTGCACGTGAGGCGCGTGCACGGCGCCATGGCGCCGGCGCGGCGGGACGGCGGTCAGCCGCGGGCGCGGCGCAGGCGCTCTTCGACCGCCGGCCAGGCGACCACGTTCCACCACGCCTTGAGGTAGTCCGGCCGCCGGTTCTGGTACTTGAGGTAGTAGGCGTGCTCCCACACGTCGACGCCGAGGATCGGGGTCAGCCCGTCCATCAGCGGCGAGTCCTGGTTCGGCCGCGCCACCACCTCGAGGCGGCCGTCGCCGCCGACCACCAGCCAGCCCCAGCCGGAGCCGAACTGGCCGGCCGCCGCGGCGGTCAGCTTCTCCTGGAGCGAGTCGAGGCTGCCGAAGGCGTCGTCGATCGCCCGCGCCAGGTCGCCGCCCGGGCGGCCGCCGCCGTTCGGGCCCATCACCTCCCAGAACAGGCTGTGGTTGGCGTGGCCGCCGCCGTGGTTGCGCACCGCGCCGCGGATCTTCTCCGGCACCTGGTCGATCCGGCGCAGCAGGTCCTCGACCGGCCGGTCCTCCCACTCGCTGCCCGCCACCGCCTCGTTGAGCTTGGCCACGTAGGCGGCGTGGTGCTTGTCGTGGTGGATCTGCATGGTCTGGGCGTCGATGTGGGGCTCGAGCGCGTCGAACGCGTACGGCAGGGGGGGAACTTCGTGCGCCATGCGAACGGTCTCCTTTCCGCGTGTTCCGCGAGTCGATGGGGAAGGCTCGTACGTCGGGCCGCAGGGCTGCGAAACAGGTGCCGTCGCCCGGGGAGGGGCCGTCGCAGCGAGGCCGATTGTGTCACGGCCGGGCGGGGTGAAATACGCGCCGGCCGCCGCCCGTTGTGCGCTCCGGTCCGGCGACGGGAGGAGCCGAGGCGCGCGGGGCCGTTGACTTGCCCGCCGCGCCGCCGTTAGCATGCGCTCCTTCTGCGGCTGGGAGGTTAGCTCAGCTGGCAGAGCACCTGCTTTACACGCAGGGGGTCGCGGGTTCGAGTCCCTCACCTCCCACTCGGCCAAGCGACGGCAGGACCAGCAGGTCAGTCACCGAGTCTCGAATGCGGGGTCGTAGTTCAGTCGGTTAGAACGCCGGCCTGTCACGCCGGAGGTCGCGGGTTCGAGTCCCGTCGGCCCCGCCACCACCTTCGAGCCAGGGCACCAGGAAGCGAGCCAGCGGCAGCAGGAAGCCAGCAGGGAGAAGGCCATGCGCGACAAGATCAAGCTCGTCTCGAGCGCCGGGACCGGCTACTTCTACACCACGTCGAAGAACAAGAAGCTGTCGACCGAGAAGCTGCGCCTCAAGAAGTACGACCCGAAGGTGCGGCGTCACGTCGAGTTCGTCGAAGAGAAGCTGCGGTAGCTCGGCGGCCGGCGGGGACGCCGGCCGATGCCCGTCGTAGCGGCCGGCCTCGGTGCCGGCCGTTTTGCGTTGGGGCGGGCGCTCGCCGGCGATTCGCCGGTCAGTTCGCCACGTAACCCAGCGCGCGCAGCTCCTCGCGCAGGTCCTCCGGCACGTCCTGCCGCTCGGCGCGGCGCGACAGCCCCGAGAAGCGCCGCTCGACGAGCCCGGCGAGCGCCGCCACCCGGTCCGGCCGCTCGCCGGCGAGGTCGCGCCGCTCCTCCGGGTCCACCGCCAGGTGGTAGAGCTCGGCGGCGGCGATCGGGTAGTGCCCCTCGGGCGCGCCGGCGACGCAGTAGGGCTGGTGCCGGTCGGGGTTGACGATCAGCTTCCAGCCGTCGGCGACGACGGTGCGGATGGCGGTCGAGCCGTACTCCGAGAACGCCGGCCGCCCGGCGCCGCCCCCCTCGCCCGGCCGCTCCAGGTAGCGCACCAGCGACACCCCGTGGAGGTCCTCCGGCGGCTCGACGCCGAGGAGCGCCAGCACCGTCGGCAGCACGTCGGCCAGCTCGACGGTCTGCGGCACCCGCCCGCCCTCCGGCACCACCCCCGGCGCCACCACGCCGAGCGGCACGTGGAGGGTCGACTGGTAGACCGAGCAGGCGTGGTAGAGGTAGCCGTTGTGGTCGTAGAGCTCTTCGCCGTGGTCGGCGGCGAAGACGGTCAGCGCCCGATCGAGCTCGCCGCGCCGGGCGAGGCCGTCGAGCAGCATGCCGGCCAGCCGATCGCTGCCGATCACCGCCGCGTCGTAGAGCGCGTCGAGGTGGACGACGTCGCGCTCGGCGAGCGCCAGCGGCTCCTCCATCACCCGGTCGAGCTGCCACTTCTTGGGGCCGATCGGCCCCTCGTAGCCGGGGTCGAGCTCGCGGGCGGCGAGGTCGCCGCCGTTGTAGTAGGGGCCGTGGGCGCCGAAGAGGTGGACCCACAGGAACCACGGCCGGCCGTCGTCGGGGAGGCCGTCGATCCACTCGAGCGCCCGGCGCACCGTCTTGCCGTCCGAGCCGCCGCTGCACGCGAAGTCGTCGAACCCCTGGTGGTTCGCCTGGCACATGTTGGAGAGGAACGCGCCGGTGCGGTAGCCGGCGGCCGACAGCGCCTCGCCGAGCGTGGTCACCTCGTCGGCGATGCCGTAGCCGTTCTCGATCGCGCCGTGGCCGGTGGGGTAGAGGCCGGTCAGCACGGTGCCGAGCGACGGCCAGGTCGCCGCCCGCGGCGCCTGCGCCTGCTCGAAGAGGACGCCCTGGGCGAGCAGCGCGTCGAGGTGCGGCGAGGTGGTGCGCGCGGCGTAGCCGTAGGCGTTGAGGCGGTCGGCGCGCAGGGTGTCGATGGTCAAGAGCAGCACCGGCC
>DATABP010000171.1:0-6028 GCA_036259515.1 Thermoanaerobaculia bacterium
CGACGGCGCGGCGGGCGCGGCGGCCGATCTCGCCGATTCGCGGGCGCTCGCCGGCGCTCCGCCCCGCGCCGGTTAGAATCCCCCGTTCGCTTCGCCCGCACAGCCTCATCCGCCGTCCCGGAGGACCGCATGAACTGGTTCGAGACCGTCGTCCGTACGCTGGAGCACTACGTGTGGAGCTGGGGGGTCCCCGTCGGGGGGGAGATGGTGCCCTTCCTGGTCATCGCGCTCCTCGGCACCGGCGTCTTCCTCACCCTGCGCCTGCGCTTCATCCAGATCCGCCGCCTGGGTCACGGCTTCGCGGTGACCAGCGGCAAGTACGACGACCCCGAGGAACCGGGCGACGTGGCCCACTTCCAGGCGCTGACCACGGCGCTCTCGGCGACGGTGGGCATCGGCAACATCGCCGGCGTGGCGATCGCCATCCACTGGGGCGGCCCCGGCGCGCTGTTCTGGATGTGGGCGACGGCCTTCCTCGGCATGGCGGTCAAGTTCACCGAGGTCACCCTCGCCCAGCACTACCGCGACGTCGGCCGCGACGTCGACCCGCGGAAGTGGGAGGGCTCGGTCTCCGGCGGCCCGATGTACTACATGGAGCGCGGCCTCGGCGGCATGGGCTGGGGGCGGTTCGCGAAGTGGATCGCCGTCTTCTTCGCCTTCGCGCTGACCGTCACCTCGTTCCTCACCGGCAACGCGGTGCAGGCGAACACCGTCGCCGACACCATCCTCGACGAGTTCGGCATCGCGCCGTGGATCACCGGCCTGACGACCTCGATCGTCGTCGGTCTGGTGATCATCGGCGGCATCCGGCGCATCGGCAAGGTGACCGCCGTGCTGGCGCCGCTGATGGCGGCGATCTACGTCGTCGGCGGGCTGATCATCCTGGCGATGAACGCCGCCGAGATCCCCGGCACCTTCGGGCTGATCTTCCGCGAGGCGTTCAACCCCTCGGCGGGGGTCGCCGGCACCGGCGCCGGAGCGCTGATCTTCACGATGATGTGGGGCGTCCGCCGCGGCCTCTTCTCGAACGAGTCGGGCCAGGGCTCGGCGCCGATCGCCCACGCCGCGGCGAAGACCGACGAGCCGGTCTCCGAAGGCGTCGTCGCGCTGCTCGAGCCGTTCATCGACACCATCGTCATCTGCACGATCACCGGCCTGGTGGTGATCGTCTCCGGCGCCTGGTCGGCGCGCGTGCCGACGGCGATCGAGCTGGCCGGCGGCGACCTCTCGTACCTGGAGCGCACCGCCGAGGACGTCTCCCGCCGGGTCGAGCCGCCGGCGGAGATGCGCTACGTCGACGGCACCCTGCTCTCCCCCGGGCCGCGGGTCGCCTGGCACGAGGTGGCGGTGGAACCGCTGTTCGTCGACCCGGAGCACCGGACGCCGTTCACCGGCATGATCTACCCGCCGCGGGGCGAGGCGGTGGGCGTCGACGGCACCACCTACCGCACGCTGTACGGCGACGCGGTGGAGAGCGGCGCGCCGCTGACGATGATCGCCTTCTCCCGCGGCATGCGCGCCGACTGGGCGCGCTACATCGTGGTGATCTCGGTGCTGCTGTTCGCCATCTCGACGGCCATCTCGTGGAGCTACTACGGCGACCGCTGCATGTACTACGTCTTCGGGCCGAAGGCGGTGCTGCCGTACAAGATCGTCTTCGTGGTCATGCACTTCGTCGGCGCGGTGGTGACGCTGGCGACGGTGTGGACGATCGGCGACATCGCGCTCGGGCTGGTGACGTTCCCCAACCTGATCGCGCTGATCGTGCTCTCCGGCCAGGTCAAGAAGTGGACGGATTCGTACTTCGAGCGGCGGCCGTGGGAGGAGAACGCGGTGGCCCACAAGCGGTGGTCGGACCTCGAGCGCGAGCGGAAGCAGGCGAAGCGGCGCGCGCCGGGGGGAGGGGGCGGAGCGTAGGGCGGCCGGCATCGTCTATCGTAGGCGCGCCATGACCACCGGACTCGTCGAAAAGTCGCCGTCGCTCGTCGTCTATCAGGAGGAGCCGTTGAACGCCGGGGTGCCGGCGGCCGAGGCGGCGGGGGAGGTGACGCCGACGGAGCGGTTCTTCGTGCGCAACCACGGGCCGGTGCCGGCGGTCGACGCCGCGGCGTATCGGCTGCGGGTCGACGGGCTGGCGCGGCGGCCGCTGGAGCTGTCGCTCGCCGACCTCGCCGGGAGCTTCGAGCGGGTGACGGTGCCGGCGGCGTTGCAGTGCGCCGGGTTCCGGCGGCAGGAGCTCTTCGCGGTGACGCCGATCCCCGGCGAGCTGCCGTGGGGGGAGGAGCCGGCGGGGAACGCGACGTGGAGCGGCTTCCGGCTCGCCGACGTGCTCGCCGCCGCCGGGCCGGAGGCGGGCGCCGCGCACGTGGCGTTCACCGGGCTCGACTCCTGTTCCAGCAGCTCGGGCGAGACGCCGTTCGGCGGCTCGGTGCCGCTCGACAAGGCGACCTCGCCCGAGGTGCTGCTCGCCGACGGGATGAACGGCGGCCCGCTGCCGGCCGTCCACGGCGGCCCGTTGCGGGTGGTGGTGCCGGGCTACATCGGGGCGCGGAGCGTCAAGTGGGTGGAGCGGATCGAGCTGCGCGCGACGCCCTCCGAGAACCACTACCAGAGCCGCGCCTACCGCTGGCTGCCGCAGGCGGAGACGGCGGTCGAGACGGCGGAGATGCTCGGCGAGCTGTGGGTGACCTCGCTCCTCGTCGCGCCGGCGGCCGGCGCCGTGCTGTCGGCGGGGCCGTGCGAGGTCTCCGGCTGGGCGCTCGCCGCCGACGGCGTGGCGCGGGTGGAGGTGTCGGCCGACGGTGGGTCGACCTGGCAGGCGGCCGAGCTGGCGCCCGAGGCGTCGCCCTGGGCGTGGCGGCTGTGGCGGGCGCGGGTCGACCTCGCCCCCGGCGGCGCCACGCTGGTCGCCCGCGCCTTCGACGCCGCCGGCCACAGCCAGCCGGCCGATCCCGCCGTCCGCTGGAACCGCAAGGGATACATGAACAACGCCTGGCACCGCGTCCCCGTCGAGGTCGCCGGCTGACCGCCGGCCGACGCGACCGCCGCGCGCCGCCCGAGGATTGCCGATGCCCTACCTGCCGACCAACTTCGGCCTCCTCGACGAGGGCGACGCCGAGTACGGGCGCGCCCGCGTCGCCGTCCTGCCGGTGCCCTTCGAGCGCACCGTCTCCTACGGCCACGGCACCGCCTCCGGCCCGGCGGCGATCGTCCGCGCCTCGCAGAGCATGGAGCTCTACGACGAGGAGCTGGGCAGCGAGCCCTACCGGGCCGGCATCGCCACCCTGCCGCCGTTCCTCCCCGAGGCGCACGACCTGGGGGCGGCGCTCGACGAGCTGGCCGACGAGGCGCGGCGGCACCTCGAGGCCGGCAAGCTCCTCGTCACTCTGGGCGGCGAGCACAGCCTGACCATCGCCCCGGTGCGCGCGGCGCGGGAGGTGGCGGCGGCGCGCGGCGAGGCGATCGGCGTCGTCCAGTTCGACGCCCACGCCGACCTCCGCGAGGAGTACGAGGGCACGCGGTGGAGCCACGCCGCGGTGATGCGCCGGGTGCTCGACCTCGGGCTGCCGACCGTCGCCGTCGGCCTGCGCGCGGTGTCGACGCCGGAGGCCGAGCTGATCGCCGAGCGCCGGCTGCCGACGATCTGGGGATGGGAGCTGGAGGACGGGGCGGCGACGGCGGAGCGCTTCGAGCGCCTCCTCGCCGAGCTTCCGGAGACCGTCTACCTCACCTTCGACGTCGACTACTTCGACCCCGCGCTGGTGCCCGCCACCGGAACGCCGGAGCCGGGCGGCGGCCGCTGGTGGCCCACCCTGGCCCTCCTCCGCACGCTCTTCCGGAGGAAGCGGGTGATCGCGATGGACGTCGTCGAGCTCGCCCCGGTGGGCGCCCTGCCGGCCAGCGACTTCGTCGCCGCCCGCCTCGTCTACAAGGCGATCGCCTACCTCGCCGAGCGCGAGGGCGGCCCCGGCGCCCCGCCGGCCGGCCGGCGCCCGCCGCGGGCGGGCTGAGAGAAGCCGGCGGCGGCGATGCCCCTCCTCGACGACCGCCTGCGCGAGCGGGTGGCCCGCGCCGAGCGGGCGGTCGCCTTCACCGGCGCCGGGGTCTCGGCGGAGAGCGGGCTCGCGACCTTCCGCGGCGGCGGCCAGGACGCGCTGTGGGGCCGCTTCCGTCCCGAGGAGGTGGCGACCCCGGAGGCGTTCCGCCGCCATCCCGAGCGGGTGTGGCGCTGGTACGGCGAGCGCTTCCGGCAGGCGCGGGCGGCGGAGCCCAACCCGGCGCACCGGGCGCTCGCGAGGTTCTCGGCCCTTTTTCCGTTTCCCTTGGTGGTGACGCAGAACGTCGACGGGCTGCACCAGCGCGCCGGCGGCGGCGAGGTCGTCGAGCTCCACGGCACGCTCGCCGCCGCGCGCTGCGACGCCTGCGGCGAGACCATCGAGATGGAGACCGCGCTCGCGCGATCGCCCGACCGGCCGCCGGCCTGCCGCTGCGGCGGCCTCTTCCGGCCGGCGGTGGTGTGGTTCGGCGAGAGGCTGCCGGAGGCGGCGTTCGAGCGGGCGGTGGAGGAGGCCTCGCGATGCGACCTGTTCCTGGTGGCCGGGACCTCGGCGACGGTGTTCCCGGCCGCCGGCCTGATCGACGTCGCCGCCGCTGCCGGAGCGGCGGTGATCGAGATCAACCCGGAGGCGACGGCGTTTTCGGCGCGCGCCGATCTCTCGTTGCGGCGAACGGCGGGGGAGGCGCTGCCGGCGCTCCTCGCGGAGATGGAGGAGGTCCGCCGCCGATCGTGATGATCGGCGACCTGCCGGAGGAGCAGCGGCCGCGCGAGCGGCTCCTCGCGCGCGGCGCCGCCACGATCTCGGACGTCGAGCTGGTCGCCGTGCTGCTGCGCACCGGCAGCCCCGGAGTGTCGGCGCTGCGGCTGGCGAGCGAGGTGATGCGCGACCGCGGCGGCCTGGTCGGCCTGCTCGACACCGAGCCGCGTCACCTGCGCCGCTTCGGCCTCGGCCCGGCGAAGTCGGCGGCGCTGATCGCCGCCGTCGAGCTCGGCCGCCGCCTGGCCCGCCGCGAGCTGCCCGACCGCTCGCCGATGGAGCGCCCGGAGGCGGTCGCCCGCTACCTCGAGCTGCGCTACCTGCGGCGGCACCAGGAGGTGGTCGGCGCCCTCTTCCTCGACGCCCGCAACCGGCTCGTCGCCGATCAGGAGCTGTACCGCGGCACGCTCAACCGCTCGCTGGTCGAGCCGCGGCAGGTGCTGGTCGACGCGCTCCTCCGCGGCGCCGCCGGGATCGTGCTCTTCCACACCCACCCGAGCGGCGACCCGACGCCCTCGGCCGAGGACCTCCACTTCACCCGCCGCATGGCCGCCGCCGGGGAGGTGATCGGCGTCACCCTGGTCGACCACCTGATCGTCGCCCACGGCGGCCGCTGGCTGTCGTTGAAGGCGCGGGGCGCGTGGTAGCGTCCCGCCCGCCATGGGCGGCCGCCTGCACCTCGACTGCGCCAGCGGGCTGGCCGGCGACATGTTCCTCGCCGCCGCCTGCGACCTCGGCGTGCCGCGCCAGGTGATCGACGAGGCGGTGGCGGCGCTCGACCTGCCGGGGGTGACGGTCGAGACGTGGAGCGACCGCCGCGGCGGGGTGACGGGGACCCGCCTGCGGGTGCTCCAGGACGGGCGGCCGGTCGAGGAGGAGGGCGGGCACGGGCACCGGCACGAGCCGCACGAGAACCTCCACGAGTACCATCGGCACCACGACCACTCCGAGCACGAGCACCCCCATCACCAGCACGAGCCTCACCACCACGGCCGCGACCTCGCCGAGATCCGCCGCCTGATCGAGGGCGGCTCGCTGGCCGCGGCGGTGCGCGAGCGGGCGCTCCAGCTCTTCGCCCGGCTCGGCGAGGCGGAGGCGCGGGTGCACGGGGTGCCGGTCGACCGGGTGCACTTCCACGAGGTCGGCGCGGTCGACTCGATCGTCGACCTGGTCGGCGCGGCGGCGGTGATCGAGCACCTGGCGCCCGAGCGGGT
>DATABP010000172.1:0-2472 GCA_036259515.1 Thermoanaerobaculia bacterium
GACATGAGGTTGCGATAGACGAGGCTCGTGGGCTCCAGGAACGGCTCGCCCAGCGAGATCACCGGGAAATCGACCGGCAGGCCGCCCTCGGCGAGGACGCCGCGCTTGACCGCCTCGACCAGCTCGCCCATGCCGCCCGCCGGCGCCACCCGCGCCGAGGTCGGCGAGCCGGCGCCGCCGGCCTCGGCCAGGCCGCGGATCAGGCTGCCGCGGTGGCGCTCGATGGCGGCGAAGTGGGGGAAGGTGGCCTGGAGGCTGAGCGTCTCGGGATCGGCGGCGTAGATGCCGGCGAGGAGCGGCCCGGCGAACGCCTCCAGCGCCTCGCGGCCGAAGCGACGGCGGAGGAAGGCGGCCAGGCTCTCGTCGCCCGCGCGGCGGCGGCGCGGCAGCACCAGGTCGAGCGACAGCCGGAGCTTTCCGCGCCAGGAGAGCACCTCGGAGGCGAACACCGGCGCCAGCCGGCACGGGACGACCCCCATCCCCGCCGGCAGCTCGACCATGCGGCCGCGGCGCAGCAGCCACACCCGCTGCCGCTCGGGCACGGTGCCGACCAGCCGCTCGCCGATCCCCACCTCGCGCGCCAGCTCGACGGCCGCCGGCTTGCGGACGACGAAGGAGTCCGGCCCCGCCTCGACGAGGAAGCCGTCGCGGCGCTCGGTGGCGAGCAGACCTCCGAGGCGCCGCTCGGCCTCGATCAGCCGCGCCTCGACCGGGCGGCCGCTCTCCTCGGCGCGGCGCCGGAGCTGCCAGGCCGCGGCGAGGCCGGCGATGCCGCCGCCGACGACGGCGACGCGGAGGGGGACCATGGCGGCGGAGGATAGCGCGCGGCGCGGCCGGTCCGGGCGCCGCCGGCGCCGCGGCTCCCTCGCTCTGCTACCATCCGCCGGCCATGCCCGAAACGACCAAGTCGCTCTCCCCGCTGGAGTTCCGTGCCCTCCGGTGCCGTCTCGCCGCCGCCCTCGCCCTCGCCCTCGCCGCCGCCGCGCTCCCGGCCGCCGCCCAGGCGCCGGGCTCGCCGCCCTGGCAGGCGCTCCCCGCCGCCGCCTCCTACGACCCGGCGGTGCCGACGCCGGCCGAGGTGCTCGGCTTCGAGATCGGCACCCGGCACGTGCGGCACGATCAGATCGTCGACTACGTCACCCGGCTCGCCGCGGCGTCCGACCGCGTGGAGGTCGAGGAGCAGGGGCGCACCTACGAGGGGCGTCCGCAGCTCCTGCTGACCATCTCCACGCCGGCCAACCTGGCGCGCCGCGAGGAGATCCGCCGCCGCCACCTGGCGCTCTCCGAGCCGCCGTGGGACGCGCCGGCGGAGGGGATCGAGGAGATGCCGGTGGTCGTCTGGCTCGGCTACTCGATCCACGGCGACGAGGCGAGCGGGGCGAACGCGTCGCTCCTCGTCGCCTACCACCTGGCGGCGGCCGAGGGGCCGGAGATCGAGGCGCTGCTCGACGACGCGGTGATCCTCCTCGACCCCAGCTTGAACCCGGACGGGCTCGCCCGCTTCGCCCACTGGGTGGCGATCCACCGCGGCCGGGTGGAGGTGGCCGACCCGTGGCACCGCGAGCACCAGCAGGGCTGGCCGACGGCGCGCACCAACCACTACTGGTTCGACCTCAACCGCGACTGGCTGCTGCTCCAGCACCCGGCGAGCCGCCACCGCGTGGCCACCTTCCAGCGCTGGCGGCCGAACGTGGCGGCCGACTTCCACGAGATGGGCTCGAACGCCACCTTCTTCTTCCAGCCCGGGGTGCCCAGCCGCCAGAACCCGCTGACCCCGCCCGAGAACCTCGAGCTGACCCGCGCGATGGCCCGCTTCCACGCCGACGCCTTCGACCGCGCCGGCCGCCTCTACTACACCGAGGAGAGCTACGACGACTTCTACTACGGCAAGGGCTCGACCTACCCGGACGTCCAGGGGGCGGTGGGGATCCTCTTCGAGCAGGCGAGCTCGCGCGGCATCCGGCAGGAGACGGACCAGGGACTCCTGACCTTCGCCGACACCGTCGCCAACCAGGTGCGGGCGTCGTTCTCGACCCTGGCCGGGGCGGCGGCGAACCGGCGCGCGCTCCTCGAGTGGCAGCGCGAGCACTACCGGCGGGCGACGGCGGAGGCGGCGGAGGGAGCGGTGGGCGGCTGGATCGTCGGCGACGGCGGGGACCCGGCGCGGACCGCCGAGCTGGTGGCCATCCTCGCCGCCCACGGCATCGCCGTCCACCGGCTGGCCGAGGACGTCGCCGTCGACGGCCGCCGCTTCGAGGCCGGCCGCGCGGTGGTGGTGCCGGCGGCGCAGCGCCAGGCGCTCCTCGCCCGGGCGCTCTTCGAGCGGCGGACGAGCTTCGCCGACGAGGTGTTCTACGACGTCTCCGCCTGGACGCTGCCGCTCGCCTTCGGCCTGCCGTCGGCGGAGGTGCCGCGCGGGCGGTGGTCGGCGGACCTCGTCGGACAGCCGCTCGCCCGGCCGCAGGCGGCGGG
>DATABP010000173.1:0-2226 GCA_036259515.1 Thermoanaerobaculia bacterium
CGGGGGCGCGGGGAGCGGCGGCGCGTCGTCGTCCCGGCCGCGGGTGAGCCAGCGGTCGACGGCGCGGGCCAGCCAGGCGCGGTGGGCCGCGTCGGCGGGGGTGGCGGCGGTCCCGGTGTGGAGCTCGTCCACCAGCCCGGCGAGCGCCGCCTCGGCGCGGGCGCGGACGGCGGGGGAGGCGTCCTCGTCGCCGGCGAGGGCGAGCAGGCCCTCGACGGCCACCGTCTGGACCGTGCGCGCGATCTCCGCCCGGCGCGGCCCGGCGGCCGGGGCGAAGGCGGCGGCGAGCAGGCCGTCGACCACCTCGTCGAGCCCCGGCAGCTCGGAACGGCGGCGGTGCTGGTCGACCAGCCGCGCGGCGCGCTCGGGGTGGAGCAGCGCGTCGACGGCGAGGCCGGCGGCGCTGGCGGCGGCGGCCAGCGGGTCGAACACCTCGCCGGTGCGCGAGGCGAAGTGCTCGCGGCTCTCCGGCTGCTCGGCGACGCGGGGCAGCAGGATCGCCAGCGTCTCCTCCGGCAGGTCGAGGGCGGCCGGGTCGAGCGAGGCGAGGATCGCCGCGATCGCCGCCCGCTGGTCCGCCGCCGGCACCGGCCGCGCCTCGGGCGAGGGCTCGCCGCGCGAGGCGTAGCGGTAGAGGACCCCGCCCACCGCCTTCGCCGCGCGGTCGAGCTCGTAGCGGTGGTAGAGGTAGATCGGGACCAGCACCTCGCGCAGGTGGGCGAGCGGGCGGCCGGGGGCGACGCGGTCGGCGGCGAAGCGGTCGAGCGCCACCCGCCGCACCGCCAGGGCCTCGCGCAGCGCCGCCGCCGGATCGGCCGTGTCGTCCCACAGCGCGGCGCCCGGGTGGGCGGTGCCGAGGCCGCGCGCCGCCTCGTCGGCGAGGAAGAGGAGCCCGCGCTCGACGCCCTCGGCCGCGATGCGGTCGAGGAACGCCGCCTCGTCCGTCCCCGGCGGCGGCTCGGCATAGGCGTAGCGGATGGCGTGGACGTCCCAGGCGCCGACGCCCTCGGCATAGGCCGCCGAGACGTCGAGCTCGCCGTCCGCCGTCACCCGCACCCGCGGCGCCGGGTAGTCCATCACCGAGGCGCGCTCGTTGGTGGAGGCCGCGAAGTTGTGGGCCAGGCCGAGCGTGTGGCCCACCTCGTGGGCGGCGAGCTGGCGGATGCGGGCGAGCGCCAGCTCCACCGGGTCGTCGGCGGCGCCCGAGCCGGTGCCGCCGGTGCCGAGCAGGCCCTCGAAGATCATGCGGTCCTGCCGCACCCGCAGCGAGCCCAGCGAGACGTGCCCCTTGACCATCTCGCCGGTGCGCGGATCGACCACCCCGCCGCCGTACGACCAGCCGCGCGTGGAGCGGTGCACCCACTGGATCACGTTGTAGCGCACGTCGAGCGGATGCGCGCCGGCCGGCAGCATCTCGACCCGGAAGGCGTCGCGGAAGCCCGCCGCCTCGAACGCGTCGGCCCACCACGAGGCGCCCTCGATCAACGCGCTCCGCACCGGCTCCGGCGCCCCGGGATCGACGTAGTAGACGATCGGCTCGACCGGCGCCGAGACGGCGGCCGCCGGGTCCGCCTTCACCAGGCGGTGGCGGACGATCCACTGCGTCTCGATCGGCGCGGCGAGCGGCGCCGCGTAGTCGGCGAAGGTGACCGCGAAGGAGCCGGCCCGCGGATCGAAGGCGCGCGGCGCGTAGCCCGGCTCCGGCAGCCGCACGAAGGAGTGGTGCTGCACCACCTGAAAGGTGTCGCCGACGGCGGCGGTCTCCGCCACCAGCCGCCCCGGGTCGCTCGAGGTGGCGAAGGTGAGGATCGCCTCGAGCTCGACGTTGTCCGGGAAGGCGAGGACGGCGGCGGTGTCGAGGGCGCTCCGCCCGGCGTCGAGCGCGTACGCCCCCTGCCCGCTCCGCCGCAGCGCCGCCGACACCCCGTGCGCGTCGCGCAGCACGAAGGAGGTGAAGTCGACCAGCGCCGTCCCGTCCGGCCCGAGCGCCGCCACCTCGCCGCCCCACAGCACCGACGGCGCGAACGACTCCCGCACCGCCGCCACCTCCTCGGGGTCCTCCGAGAGGGCGCGATACCGCAGGTTCTCCGCCTCGACCAGCACCTTGCCGCCGACGCGGCGCAGGGCGATCACCCGCGTCTCCCCGAGCTGCCCGCGATCGAGCCCGACGGGGTTCGATCCGAGCCCGGTGACCAGGCCCTCGACGTAGAGGTAGCGGCCGACGAC
>DATABP010000174.1:0-2955 GCA_036259515.1 Thermoanaerobaculia bacterium
CGAGGCAGATCGGGATCGAGCGAGGTCGGGTGCGGGGCGGCGGCGCGGCGGACGGGGCACGCGCGCCTGTCTGTGGAAGATCGGGATCGCCGCGCGCTCACTGCCCACCGCAGTGCACTCCGATCGAGCGCGGTCCGATAGAGCGCGCCGCGATCCCGATCTTCCACAGACAGGCGCGCGTGCCCCGTCCGCCGCGCCGCCGCCCCGCACCCGACCTCGCTCGATCCCGATCTGCCTCGCCTGCCGCGCCGCGGCACCGTCGCCCTCCGCAAGCTGGTACGGGTTTTTCATTCCTCCCCGCCAACCGACGTGGCCCGCCCGGCACGGGGAGAGGCGGACGATGGAGACCCGAGAGAGACGGATGGTTCAGCTCTACTCGCCGCGCAACGAGCCCGAGCTCCTGCTCCTGCGCAGCGTGTTCGACGACGCCGGCATCCGCTACTTCGTGAGGAACGACACCTTCGGCTCGCTCTACCTCGGGCCGCACGTCGAGGCCTACAACCGCAAGATCGTCTGCGTCTCCGAGGTCGAGCTCGACGAGGCGTCGGCGCTCCTGGGGGAGTTCCTCGAGCGCACCGGCCGCGGCCGTCGTCAGGCGCCGCCGCCGCGCCACGGCCTCTTCGACCGCCTGCTCCACCGCCTCGCCGAGTGGCTGGCGCCGCCGCTGCCCGCCCCCGAGCCGCCGCGCTTCCGGCTGATCCGCAACCCCCACCCGGTGCGCCGCAGCACCGCGCCGCGCCGCCGGGCGCAGCTCCGCCTGGTCGCCCGCCGCTGACGCCGGCCGCCGAGCGCGTCTCAGCCGGCGCCGCGCTCTCGCCGCCGGCGCGCCCACGCCCAGGCGTAGACCGCCACGTTGACCGCCAGCACCAGCGCTCCGAGCCCGATCTGCACCTCGCGCGTCAGCCCCTCGGGGTAGAGGGTGGCGAGGACGTAGGTCTCGACGAAGCCGCCCTCGTAACCGGCCTCGCCGCCCAGCCGCCGCAGCCGGTTCTCGAGCGGGGTCAGCGGGCAGATCCAGCCGGCGAACTCGATCAGCGCACCCCAGACGGCGCACGGCAGGTGGAGCCAGGCGGCGCGCGGCCAGCGGAGGACGAGGAGGCCGCCGAGGACGACGAAGGCGACGAACAGCGCGTGGACGACGAGCACCGCGTCGGCGGCCAGCCGGTAGCCCATGATCCCGGGAGCATCGCACGGACGACCGGCCGCGGCTGTGGTATCTATCCCCCGGGCGGCGCGCCGCGGCCGCCGCGCGCGGCGACGCCCAGGAGCCGCCGCTCGTGAGCCCGCCGTCCCCGCCCCGCCCGCCGCTGGCAGCCCTCGACCTCGCCACCCCGCCGCCGGCGGCGATCGACTGGCCGCGCTACCGCAAGCTCCGCCGCTTCGTCACCCGCACCTTCGTCGAGGCGTTCCTCCACGACGTGGTGCTCAACCGGCCGCTCCTCGCCTGGGCGCGCCGGCCGCCGCTCGGCCGCTGGCAGCAGGTGGCGCGGCGCTACCGCGCACTGGCGGTCGAGATGGGCGGCGTGCTGATCAAGCTCGGCCAGTTCCTCAGCATCCGCGTCGACGTGCTGCCGCCGGAGATCACCCGCGAGCTCGCCGGCCTCCAGGACGAGGTGCCGCCGGCGCCGTACGAGGCGATCGTCGCCGAGGTCGAGGCCGACCTCGGGCGCCCGCTCGGCGAGCTCTTCGCGGAGTTCGCCGCGCGGCCGCTGGGGTCGGCGTCGCTCGCCCAGGTGCACGCGGCGCGGCTCGCGGCGCCGGCGGGGGCGCCGGGTATCGGCGACTCCGGGGGCGAGGTGGTCGTCAAGGTGCTGCGGCCGGGGATCGACACGGTGGTCGAGACCGACCTCGCCGCCATCCGCCTGGCGGTGCGCCTGCTCCGCCCGTGGAAGCGCATCCGCCGCCGCGTCGACCTCGAGCGGATGGCCGCGGAGGTGACCGCCACCACGCGCGCCGAGCTCGACATGGCGGCCGAGGGCCGCAACGCCGAGCGCTTCGCCGAGCTGTTCGCCGACGAGCCGGGGGTGCGGGCGCCGCGCGTCTTCTGGCGGACCTCCGGCCGGCGCACGCTGACGCTCGAGAACGTCGCCTTCGTGAAGATCGCCGACCACGCCGCCCTCGACCGCGCCGGGGTGTCGCGCGGCGAGCTGGCGAAGGCGCTCTACCGCACCTTCATGCGGCAGGTGTTCGTCCACGACTTCGTCCACGCCGACCCGCACCCCGGGAACCTGTTCGTCCGACCGCTGCCCGTCCCGGCCGAGGGCGAGGGCGGCGGAGCGCCGGCCGGCTTCCTCCCCGCCGAGGGCGCCCCGTTCCAGCTCGTCTTCGTCGACTTCGGGATGATGGCGGCGATCCCGCCGCGGCTGCGCGGCTCGCTCCGCGAGGCGCTGCTCGGGCTCGCCACCCGCGACGCCGAGCGCATCGTCCACGCCGCCCAGTCCGCCGGGCTGCTCCTCCCCGGCGCCGACCTCAAGCGGCTGATCGACGTCCACGAGGACCTCTTCCAGCGCTTCTGGGGGGTGCGCCTGGGCGAGGTGCGCGACGTGGCGATCTCCGAGGCGCGCTACTTCTTCCGCGAGTACCGCGACCTCCTCTTCGAGCTGCCCTTCCAGGTGCAGGTCGACCTGCTCTACGTGTCGCGCGCGGTGGGCCTGGTCGCCGGGCTGACCACCAGCCTCGACCCGCGCTTCGACCCCTGGGCCGAGACGCTGCCCTTCGCCGAGCGCCTCGGCCGCGAGGAGATGGCGCCGACGGCGACCGCGTTCCTGCGCCTCCTCCGCGACCAGGCCGCGATCGCCGTGCGCCTGCCGGAGAAGGTCGACCGCGTGCTGTCCCGCACCGAGCGCGGCACGCTGGAGCTGCCGGTGGCGCTGTCGCCCGAGGCGCGGCGGCCGTTCGAGCGCCTCGACCGCGCCGTGCGGCGCCTCGGCTGGAGCGTCGTCGCCGGCGCGCTGG
>DATABP010000175.1:0-2363 GCA_036259515.1 Thermoanaerobaculia bacterium
GCCGCCGCCTCGCCCGCTTCGCCGGCCGCCTCGCCGGCGTCGCCGGCGGCGTCCTCCGGCGCGTCGAGCGCCCCCGGCGCCACCTTCCGCACCTCCCACACCTCGACGCGGTCGAGGCCGGGGAGCGCCATGCCGGCGGCGGTGGTCTTGGGATAGGGCAGCTCGAGGATCAGGTCGAGGTGGCGCTGCTCGACGGTGAGCTGGTCGGTGGTCTGCGGCACGAAGCGGAGCGGCGGCGCCGGGTCGCCCTTCTTGCCGCAGGCGCCGGCCCCGGCGAGCGCGCAGAGCGCCAGCCCCGCCGCCGCCCACCGCCGCGCCGCCCGGGAGGGCCGTTCAGAGCACATAGCGCGACAGGTCGGTGTCCTTGACCAGCCCGGCGAGCGCCCGCCGCACGTAGGCGGCGTCGACCGGGTGGTCCATCCCCGGCATGTCCGGCGCCGCGAACGACACCTCGTCGAGCAGCCGCTCCATCAGCGTCGCCAGCCGGCGGGCGCCGATGTTCTCGGTCGTCGAGTTGACCTCCACCGCCAGCCGCGCGATCTCCGCCACCGCGTCCTCGCTGAAGGTGAGGTGGACGCCCTCGGTCGAGAGCAGCGCCTGGTACTGCTTGGTCAGCGCCGTCTCGGGCTCGGTGAGGATGCGGATGAAGTCCTCCTCGCTGAGTGCCGCCAGCTCGACGCGGATCGGGAAGCGGCCCTGGAGCTCGGGGATGAGGTCGGACGGCTTCGACACGTGGAAGGCGCCGGCGGCGACGAACAGGATGTGGTCGGTCTTGACCATCCCGTAGCGGCTCGACACCGTCGTCCCCTCGACGATCGGCAGGAGGTCGCGCTGCACGCCCTCGCGCGAGACGTCCGGGCCGCGGCCGCCCTCGCGGCCGGCGATCTTGTCGATCTCGTCGAGGAAGATCATGCCGCCCTCCTCGACCCGCCGCCGCGCCTCGCGCGCCACCTGCTGGCGGTCGATCAGCTTCTCGGACTCCTGCTGGACGAGGATCTCCCGCGCCTCGGCGACCGACACCTCCTGCCGCCGCCGCCGGCCGCCGAAGAGGCCGGGCAGCATGTCCTTCATGTTGAGGCCGACCTCCTCGACCCCCTGCGGGGTGAACATCTCGAAGCTGGGGAAGCCCTGGTCCTCGACCTCGACCTCGACGCGGCGGTCGTCGAGCCCGCCGGCGCGCAGCTTGGCGCGGAACTTCTCGCGCGTGCGGGCGACGGCGTCCTCCTCCGCGGGCGTGGAGGAGGAGCCGCCCGTCGCGGGCTCGTCGAGCTCGTCGCCCGGCGGGAAGCCGAACCCCGGCCGGCCGCCGCCCGCCGCCGGCCGCGGCACCCCCTTGAGCGCCGGCGACGGCACCAGGAGCTGGAGCAGCCTCTCTTCGGCGTTGGCCTCGGCCTGCGCGCGCACCGACTCGCGCTTCTCGTCGCGCACCATCTGGACGGCGATGTCGACCAGGTCGCGCACCATCGACTCGACGTCGCGCCCCACGTATCCCACCTCGGTGAACTTCGACGCCTCGACCTTGAGGAACGGCGCCCGGGCGAGCCGCGCCAGCCGCCGCGCGATCTCCGTCTTCCCGACGCCCGTCGGGCCGATCATCAGGATGTTCTTGGGCGCGATCTCCTGCGCGATGTCGGCCGGGAGCTGCTGGCGGCGCCAGCGGTTGCGGAGCGCGATCGCCACCGCCCGCTTGGCCTCGTGCTGTCCGACGACGTACTTGTCGAGCTCGGCGACGATCTGCCGCGGCGGCATGTCCTCGAGCGCCGCCACCGCCGTCGCCGGGCCGCCCAGGAGCTCAGCGGGCATCGCTCGGCAGCTCCTCGACGGTCAGCCGGTCGTTGGTGTAGATGCAGATCTCGGCGGCGATCGTCATCGACTCGACGACCACTTCGCGGGCGCCGAGCTCGGTGTGGCGGAGCAGCGCGCGGGCGGCGGCGAGCGCGAAGTTCGAGCCCGAGCCGATCGCCAGCACGCCGTCGTCGTCCGGCTGGAGGAGGTCGCCGGCGCCGGAGAGGAAGAAGCTCTTGGCGCGGTCGCAGACCACCATCTGCGCCTGGAGCTGGCGCAGCGCGCGGTCGGTCCGCCAGTCCTTCGCCAGCTCGACGACGGCGCGCTCGAGGTTCCCCGAGTACTCCTCGAGCTTCGCCTCCAGCCGCGTGTAGAGCGCCAGCCCGTCCGCCGCCCCGCCGGCGAACCCGACCAGCACCCTCCCCCCCGCCGCCTTCCGCACCTTCGCCGCCCCCGCCTTGGCGATCGTGTTCCCCAGCGTCACCTGCCCGTCGCTCGCCATGCACACCGCCGCACCGCGGCGCACGAGGAGGACGGTGGTGGCGTGGGCGGGCTCCATGGGGGGCGGATCATAGCAG
>DATABP010000176.1:0-4905 GCA_036259515.1 Thermoanaerobaculia bacterium
GGCCCGGTGATCCGCGTGCTCGTCGCCGAGGACCAGTCGATGGTGCGCGGCGCGCTGGCGGCGCTCCTCGCGCTGGAGGACGACGTCGAGGTGGTCGGCCAGGCCGCCGACGGGCGCGAGGCGCTCGACCTCGCCGCCGCCGTCGATCCCGACGTCGTCCTCGCCGACATCGAGATGCCGCGGATGAGCGGCCTCGAGCTGGCGGCCGAGCTGTCGCGCCGCGGCGGTCGGGCGCGGGTGGTCATCCTCACCACCTTCGCCCGCGGCGGCTACCTGCGCCGCGCGCTCGACGCCGGCGCCGCCGGCTACCTGCTCAAGGACGCCCCCGCCGAGCGGCTCGCCGAGGCGGTGCGCCGGGTGCACCGCGGCCTCCGCGCCGTCGACCCCGAGCTCGCCGCCGCCGCCTGGGGCGAGCCCGACCCGCTGACCGACCGCGAGCGCCAGGTGCTGCGGCTGGCCGGCGAGGGCTGGCCGACGGCGCGCATCGCCGGCGAGCTCCACCTGTCCGACGGCACCGTCCGCAACTACCTGTCGGAGGCGATCAGCAAGCTCGGCGCGGCGAACCGGATCGAGGCGGCGCGGCTGGCGCGCCAGCGCGGCTGGCTGTAGCCGGCCGTCCGCCGCGGTCAGGAGGGCGCGAGCCGGCCGGCCGCCGCCTCGCGCTCGAGGTGATCGACGATCCGCCGCGCGATCTCCCGCTTGCCGACGGCGCGCGCCGGCTCCTCGCCGGCCGCCAGCAGCCACGCCACCTGCGCCCCGGCCGGCCCGGTCTCCTCGCCGCGGTTGGCGACCACCGCGCCGCGCCCGCCGAGCCGCGCGAGCCGCTCGCGCCCGATCGCCATCAGCTCCTCGTGCGAGAGGTCCTCCTGGTACTTGAAGCCGACCACGTAGAGGTCCGGGTGGCGCTCCCGGACGAGGTCGATCACCTTCTCGGTCGGCACCAGGTCGAGCGACGACAGCGCGCCGCCCGAGGGCGTCTTGCCTGCGAGCACCCGGCGCGGCCGGTAGTCGGCGACGGCGGCCGAGAGCACCGCCGCCGACCAGTCGCCCGACGCGAGCTCGGCGAGCACGCCGTCGCGGTAGTCGTCGTAGGTCGCGGCCGGGCGCACCGGCACCCAGTCGGGAGGGTGGTAGCCGCCGTCGCCGAGGACGAGCAGGGCGTCGGCGCCGCGCAGGTGGAGCTCGGCGGCGATCTCGCCGCCCAGACGGCCGCGGAAGCGGTTGGTGATCCGACGCACGGCGTCGATCGGCACCGGCGTCGGCCCGCCGGTGACCAGCACCCGCCGCCCGCGGAGCGGCGAGCGCGACACGGCGCGGCACACCTCGGCGACCAGCGCCCCCTCGTCGGGCAGGTTGTGCTTGCCGTAGTCCTCGCGCGGCGGCACGACGCGCACGCCGAGCCCGGCGAGCCGCTCGAGCGAGGCGGTGAGGATCGGGTTGTGGAGGCTGCCGTGCATCGTCGGCGCGACGAGCACCGCCGTCTCCCCCGCCCCCAGCCGACCGAGCGCCGAGGCGAGGGCCGCGGTGACCGTCGAGTCGGCGATCCCGGCGGCGACCTTGTTGATCGTGTTGTAGGTCGCCGGCGCCACGAGCCAGGCGTCGAACGGCCGCTCGTCCGACAGGTGCTCCGCCTCCGGCGTCAGCCCGCGCACCACCGGCCGGTCGGTCGCCCAGGCGAGCGCCTCGACCGCCACGTAGCGCGCCCCCTCGTCGGAGACGAACGCCGTCACCTCCGCCCCCTGCCGCCGCAGCGCCCGGGCCACGATCGGCGCCTTGAACGCCGCGATCCCCCCGGTGACGACGAGCGCCACCCGCCGCCCGGCGAGGTGCTCGCCGTCGAGCGGCACGTCGTGGTCGCCGAGCGAGGACGGCGGCGGCGGCGAGAAGTCCCAGTCGCGCATCGGGGCGGAGGATACAACCGGGAGGCTCAGCGACGCCGGCCCGGCGGCGCCAGCCGGGCGTAGTCCTCCGGCGTGTCGACGTCGGCCACTGCGCCGGGATCCTCCACCGCCACCTCGACAACCTCGCCGGTGTGCCGCTCGAGGAGCTGCCGCAGCCCTACAGTCGGATCGAGCTCCTCGATCTCGGGCAGCAGCGGCGGCGCGATTCCTAGCGGATGTCCCCGCCGGCCGCGATGGACCGGCACCGCCAGCGCCGCGCCCGAGTCGAGCGCGGCCAGCACCGCCCGCACCGTCACCGGCGCCAAGCCCGGCAGGTCCCCAGGGGCGATCAGTAAAGGTCGTCCCGTCGCGACCAATCGCTCAGCGCCGCCGAGAGCCAACATTCCGACCCGGATCGTCGACAGCATCCCCTCCTCCGGGCGCGGATTCACCGCCACCGTCAATCCGCACGCTCGTCCCCAGGAAGCCAGTTCCCTGCCTCTTGGCGCGACGACCACCACGATCTCCCCGACACCTCCGTGGCGCAATGCCGCCACCACCCCGCCGATGACCGTTCCCTCACCCCAGGGCAGCAACAGCTTCGCCCTCCCCATCCGCCGTGATACCCCCGCCGCCGGCACGATTGCCACACTCTGCACGCCCATCGCCGGGATCGTAACCTCTCCCGTCTCGGCCTCCAACACGCGGCACCCACTGCCATCGCGGGGCTTCAAATGCGGACGGGAAGGTTGAGTGCGCACCGCCATCTCTAGGTTCAGTTACTCACCTCAGTGACGACGACATACGTTCCTTGGAATGGATTGAAGAGTTGCTTGCATGCATTTGCATCATTCGTCGTTGAGTAGAGGAAGCGACGGCCGCTCGGCCCGTTGACCCGGAATGGGTAAAGACGGCCTATCGGGTGATCGGAAGGCATACACCGAATATTGGAGAACACGCCCTGGGGAGCTCCGAGGCTCCCGTTGATGCCGGCCACCTGGCGATATGTGAAGGTCGAGCCCGCGCCGAAGTTGTCGTAGAACCCGCCGCTGCATGGCGCACAACCATTCGGAGAAACGTTTTTGTAGCCCCACAGCTCCCAGTGGTCTACGTTCCACATCAAGGAACGCGAGAACACCCCCGGCCAAACGGCATCGGGTGCGAAATTGACAAATCCTGTCGAGTCGTCTACCTGCTGCCAAACTCCTCCGCTGAGGATATGCACGCGAAATCCACGCGGATATGCTGTCGACACATCTACCTTCATCCGGCCCGTTCCCGCCGTGGTCGGAGTATTGAAATTGAAAAAACCCCACCAGTAGCTGTGGCCGTGGCACTCCAGGCCGCAAATGATTTCTTTTGTTGGGTCGGCTACCATCACCGGTGAGTGCATCTCGAGGAAAAGATGATCGGTATTGAGGAAGTCTTCCCAGGTCCAATGTACTCCATCGGTGGACGTTCCAAGAACCAATTCCTCGAATTCCTCCGCGAAAGGATCGTCGGTGTAGTCAGCTATCAACTGGAACCTGTTGGCATCCTTGAAGACCTGGCCGGGCCCGGTGTGATTGAACCCTGAGGGGTTCGGACAAGCTGAAACGCGCCGCACAAACTGAGCGCCGCACAAACTGAAAGGTCCCGAGCATACCGCTGTCGGTGTACGGAGCCTTGAAAAGGAGAATCTTGTCCCCCGTGCAATCCGGTTCGCCAGGTGCTGCCGGCCCACCCGCGGTGTTCCCACCCTGAACGTATAGGAAAAACTCATTGCCTACCGCGATTCCGGTCGGATTATAGTAGGCGCCGTCGAGCAAATCTGCCTGTCCGACAGTCAGTGCGCTAATGACCGTTTGACCTCCCGAGACTTCGACCGAGGTCGCTCCTGCGATCGATGAGAAGATGAGGACGAGTATTGCCAGCCAACAAGATTTCATGATGAGTCTCCATTCTGACGCCGCATGGCCATATTGCCATTCACCTATATCGAGTGTCGGCACGTCCGGAAACCGTGACAACATCAGCGACGTGAGTACCGACTCGGCCCACATCCACGATTCGCCCCATCGCGTTCATCCGGCCGACCGCCGCCCTTTGGTTCTCCTCCTCCTGCTACTGATGGTCTGGGGAGCTGGATTCGTCGCTCGCACATCATTCGAGTTCAAGGGTCGGCGCTATTTCGTCCTATTCGATGACGCGATGATCTCGATGGCGTACGCCCGGAACCTGGTGGCGGGCGACGGGCTGGTGTGGGCCTCGGAGACGCCGCCGGTCGAAGGCTTCACGAACCCGCTCTGGACAGCATCAATGACCCTGCCGCACGTGGTCCCGCTCGCCGAGTCGCACCGTTCCGCTGCGGTCCAGCTGTTCGGCCTCATTCTCCTTATGGCGACGGTATGGCGGATCCGTGCTTTGCTTTGCGTCCATTTCGCGGGCGGCATCCGTTCGCCGGCTCGCTGGCTGCCGGCAGCCGTGCTGACCGCCTTCTTCTATCCGCTTTCCTACTGGTCCTTGTTCGGGATGGAGACGGCCCTCCAGGCGCTCCTGGCTGTGGTCAGCGTTCACCTCGCCTACGACGTGGTCTTCGCCGGTCGCGATCGCCACCTGGCGCTGTTCGTTGTCTTCGCGCTCGCCTATCTGGTGCGTATGGACATGGCGATCCTGATCGCGATCGTCGGTGGCTGGGTCGCGCTTCATGGCGGGTTCAGGCAAGCTGCTCGGAGACGCTGGCTCGCCGGCGCCGCACTCCTCGGCTTGGCCGTAGTGGGGTATCAGGTGTTCCGGCTCGCCTATTTCGGGGAGTGGCTCCCGAACACCTACCACCTGAAACTCGGAGGAGTGCCGTTGGATCTACGGCTCGCCCGCGGCTCGGCCAAGCTCTGGGCCAGCATTCGCGAGACGTGGGCGGTATGGTTGGGCGTGGCCCTGGCAATCGCCACATCGCCCGGGCGCCCGAACCGAGCCTTCTTGCCGGCCATGCTGCTCGCATCGTACGCGGCCTATAGCGTGTGGGTGGGCGGCGACGCCTGGGAGC
>DATABP010000177.1:0-2952 GCA_036259515.1 Thermoanaerobaculia bacterium
CCGCACCCCCACCCGCAACACACTCCCCTCCCGCACCTCGCCGGCAATAATCGCTCGCCCGATCCGTGACTCCAGCTCGCGCTGGAGGAACCGCTTCAGCGGCCGCGCCCCGTAGACGGGGTCGAACCCCTGCCGGGCGACCAGCTCGTGCGCCTCGTCCGTCAGCTCCAGCTCGATCCCGCGGTCCGCCAGCCGCCGCTTCAGATCCTCCGTCTGCAGATCCACGATCCGCTTGATCTCCTCGAATGTCAGCGGCTTGAAGAGCACGATGTCGTCGATCCGGTTCAGGAACTCCGGCCGGAAGTGGCTCCGCAGCTCGCGCATCACCGCCTCCCGCGCCGCCTCCCGGATCTCGCCGCCCTCGGTCAACCCCTCCAGCAGGTGCGGGCTCCCGATGTTCGAGGTCATGATGATCACCGTGTTCTTGAAGTCGACCACGTGCCCCTGGCTGTCCGTGATCCGGCCATCATCCAAGACCTGCAAGAGCACGTTGAACACCTCCTGGTGCGCCTTCTCGATCTCGTCGAACAGGATCACCGAGTACGGCTTCCGCCGCACGGCTTCCGTGAGCTGCCCGCCCTCCTCGTAACCCACGTATCCCGGCGGCGCCCCGAGCAGCCTCGACACCGTGTGCCGCTCCATGTACTCGGACATGTCGATGCGGACGATGTTCTCCTCGCTGTCGAACAGCGTCTCGGCCAGCGTCTTCGCCAGCTCGGTCTTGCCCACGCCCGTCGGGCCGAGGAAGATGAAAGAGCCGATCGGCCGCCGCGGGTCCTTGATGCCGGCCCGCGCCCGGAGCACTGCGTCGGCCACCAGCTTCACCGCCTCGTCCTGGCCGATCACCCGGCGGTGGAGGATCTCGTCCAAGCGCAGCAGCTTCTCGCGCTCGCCCTCGACCAGCCTCGTCACCGGGATGCCGGTCCAGCGGGAGACGATCTCCGCGATCTCGTCCTCGGTGACCTCTTCGCGGAGGAGCTGGGTGCCGGTCTCCTGGCCGGCGTGGAGCTTGGACTCTTCTTCGCGCAGGCGCGCCTCGACCTCGGGGAGCTGGCCGTGCTTGAGCTCGGCCGCGCGGTCGAGGTCGTACTGGCGCTCGGCCGCCTCGATCTCGTGGCGCAGGCGCTCGAGCTGCTCGCGGAGGGCGCGGACGCTCTCGATCGCCGCCTTCTCGGACTCCCACTGGGCGCGCATGGTCGACGCCCGCTCCTGGAGGTCCGCCAGCTCGCGGCGGAGGTCTTCGAGGCGCTCCTGGCTCGCCTTGTCCTTCTCCTTCTTGAGCGCCGCCTCTTCGATCTCGAGCTGCATGACGCGGCGGGTCACCTCGTCGAGCTCGGCGGGCATGGAGTCGATCTCGGTGCGCACCATGGCGCACGCCTCGTCGACGAGGTCGATCGCCTTGTCGGGGAGGAAGCGGTCGGTGATGTAGCGGTGGGAGAGGGTGGCGGCGGCGACCAGCGCGTTGTCCTGGATGCGCACGCCGTGGTGCACCTCGAAGCGCTCGCGCAGGCCGCGGAGGATGGAGACGGTGTCCTCGACCGACGGCGGGTCGACCTGCACCGGCTGGAAGCGGCGCTCGAGCGCGGCGTCCTTCTCGATGTGCTTCCGGTACTCGTCGAGGGTGGTGGCGCCGATGCAGTGGAGCTCGCCGCGCGCCAGCATCGGCTTCAAGAGGTTGCCGGCGTCGGTCGAGCCCTCGGTGCGGCCGGCGCCCACGATGTTGTGGAGCTCGTCGATGAAGAGGACGATCCGCCCCTCGCTCTCCTTGACCTCGTTGAGCACCGCCTTCAGGCGCTCCTCGAACTCGCCGCGGTACTTGGCGCCGGCGAGGAGCGCGCCCATGTCGAGCGAGAAGACGGAGCGGTCCTTGAGCCACTCCGGCACGTCGCCGCGCACGATGCGCTGCGCCAGGCCCTCGACGATCGCCGTCTTGCCCACGCCCGGCTCGCCGATCAGCACCGGGTTGTTCTTGGTCTTCCGGGAGAGGATGCGGACGACGCGGCGGATCTCGGCGTCGCGGCCGATCACCGGGTCGAGCTTGCCGCGGCGGGCGAGCGCCACGAGGTCGACGCCGTACTTGTCGAGCGCCTCGTAGGCGGCCTCGGGGGAAGACGAGGTCACCCGCTGGCTGCCGCGCACGGCGGTGAGCACGGCGAGGACGCGGTCGCGGGTGACGCCGTGCTCGCCCAACGCGCGGGCGGCGCCGCCGCCGGCCTCGAGCAGCGCCAGGAGCAGGTGCTCGACCGAGACGTACTCGTCCTTGAGCCGGCGCGCCTCGTCCTCGGCGGCGACCAGCGTCTTCTGGAGCCGCGGGGTGAGGTAGATCTTGCCCGCCTCGGCGCCCGGGCCGGAGACGCTCGGCCGCCGCCCGAGGTCGCCCTCGAGGTGGGCGACGAGCGGCGCCACCTGGACCTCCATGCGCTGGAGGAGCCGCGGCACCAGCCCCTCGGGCTGCTCGACGAGCGCCAGCAGCAGGTGCTCTTCGTCCACCGCCTGGTGGCCGAAGCGGAGCGCCTTGGTCTGCGCCGCCTGGAGCGCCTCCTGGGATTTCATCGTCAGCTTGTTGAGGTCCATCAGCTCTCCTCCGCGGGCGCGGTCTCGGATGCCTTCGCCAGCTCCTCGAACAGCTCGCGCTGGCGGTCGGTCAGGGTCTTGGGGACGGCGATCGTCACCTCGGCGTAGAGGTCGCCGGCCGGTCGATCACCGCTGCCGGGGAAGCCCTTGCCGGCCAGCCGGATGCGGCGGCCGGAGGAGGTGCCGGCGGGGAGGCGCACGCGCTGCGCGCCGTCGAGGGTGGGCACCTCCGCCTCGCCGCCGAGCGCCGCCGTCCACGCCGCCACCGGCACCTGGACGTGGAGGTCGCCGCCGTCGAGGCGGAAGCGCGGGTGCGGGGCGACGGCGATCTTGAGGTAGAGGTCGCCCGCCGGGCCGCCGGCGGCGCCGGCGCCCCCC
>DATABP010000178.1:0-3472 GCA_036259515.1 Thermoanaerobaculia bacterium
GCCGCCGCCGTCGCCGCGCTCGGCGTCCCCGTCTACCTCGCCTCGGGCGCCCGCGGCCTCCTCGGCCCGGCCTCCGGCCTCCAGGTGCGCCACCACCGCCGGAAGGCGCTGCGCGAGGCCGACCTCGTCCTCCTCGCCGGCGTCCCGGCCGACTTCCGGCTCGACTACGGCCGCCAGATCGGCCGCCGCGCCGCCGTCGTCGCCGCCAACCTCTCGCAGCAGGAGATGCGGCTCAACCGGAAGCCCGACCTCGCCGCCTGGAGCCACCCCGGCCTCTTCCTCGTCGAGCTGGCGCGCGCCGCCGAGCGCGCCGACCGCGGCCGCTGGTCCGCCTGGCGCGAGGCGCTCGCCGCCCGCGACGCGGTGCGCGACGACGAGATCGCCCGCATGGCCGCCGAGCCGGCCGACGCCGGCGTCGACCCGCTCGCCCTCTGCCGCGAGATCGACCGCGCGATGGCCGACGACGCCGTGCTGGTCGCCGACGGCGGCGACTTCGTGGCCACCGCCTCCTACACGCTCCGCCCCCGCGCCCCCCTCGCCTGGCTCGACCCCGGCCCCTTCGGCACCCTGGGCGTCGGCGGCGGCTTCGCGCTCGCCGCCTGCCTCGCCCGCCCCGGCCGCGAGGTGTGGCTGCTGTGGGGCGACGGCTCGGCCGCCTTCAGCCTCGCCGAGATCGACACCTGCGCCCGCCACGGCCTGGCGCCGATCTGCGTCGTCGGCAACGACGCCGGGTGGATGCAGATCGCGCGGGAGCAGGTCGAGGTGCTCGGCGACGCGGTGGGCACCGAGCTGGCGGCGACCGACTACCACCGCGTCGCCGAAGGCTACGGCGGCGCCGGGCTGGAGGTGGAGCGGATCGAGGACGTGCCGGCGGTGCTCGCCGAGGCGAAGCGGCTGGCGGCGGCGGGGCGGCCGGTGGTGGTCAACGCGCGGCTGGGGAAGACGGAGTTCCGCAAGGGGTCGATCTCGATGTGAGATCCGGGGCCGCCGGTATACTCCAGCCGGCCCGCTGCGCCGGGCCGCCCGCTTCCCACCCGAACCACCGCAGGAGCCCGGCGTGAGCGTCCTCTCCTCCTCCCTCCGCCCCGACGACGACCGCTTCCGCCGCCGTGCCGAGCACTGGCGGGCGGCGATCGAGGAGATCCGTCGTCAGGAGGCGGAGATCGCGCTCGGCGGGGGAGAGGCGGCGCAGGCGAAGCAGCGGGCCCGCGGGAAGATGACGGCGAGGGAGCGGGTCGCCGCGCTGTGCGATCCGGACACTCCCTTCCTCGAGCTCGGCGTGTGGGTGGCCCACGGCTTCTACGAGGAGTGGGGCGGGGCGCCGGCGGCCGGCGTCGTCGTCGGCATCGGCACCGTCTCCGGGCGGGAGACGGTGATCGTCGCCAACGACGCCACCGTCAAGGCCGGCGCGTGGTTCCCGCTCACCGCGAAGAAGGTGCTCCGGGCGCAGGAGATCGCGCTCGAGAACCGGCTGCCGATCGTCTACCTGGTCGACTCGGCGGGCGTCTTCCTGCCGCTCCAGGACGAGATCTTCCCCGACAAGGAGCACTTCGGGCGCGCCTTCTACAACAACGCGCGGCTGTCGGCGGAGGGGGTGTTCCAGGCGGCGGCGATCATGGGGTCGTGCGTCGCCGGCGGGGCGTACCTGCCGATCATGAGCGACGAGAGCCACATCGTGGAGGGCACCGGGTCGATCTTCCTCGCCGGCCCGCACCTCGTCGAGGCGGCGATCGGAGAGCGGGTCGACGAGCAGGCGCTCGGCGGGGCGGTGGTGCAGACGGACGTCTCCGGCGTGGTCGACCACCGGCACCCGGACGACGCCGCCTGCCTCGCCACCTTGCGCCGACAGATCGCCCAGCTCGCCGTGCCGGAGCGGGCGCCGTTCGCCCGCCGCGAGCCGGTCGAGCCGCTCCATCCGGCCGAGGAGCTCTACGGCGTGCTGCCGATCGACCGCTCGCGGCCCTACGAGACGTCCGAGGTCCTCGCCCGCCTCCTCGACGGCGGCGAATTCGACGAGTTCAAGGCGAGCTACGGACAGACGCTCCTCTGCGGCACCGGCTGGATCGGCGGCCACGCGGTCGGCGTGGTCGCCAACCAGCGGGCGATCGAGGCGCAGAAGCGCGGGCTCGAGCCCGGCGAGCGCGAGCTCCAGATCGGCGGCGTCCTCTACTCGGAGTCGGCGGACAAGGGGGCGCGCTTCGTCGAGCTGTGCAACCAGAAGAAGGTGCCGCTCCTGTTCGTGCAGGACGTCACCGGCTTCATGGTCGGCAGCCGGGCGGAGCGCGGCGGGATCATCAAGGACGGCGCCAAGATGGTCAACGCGGTCGCCAACTCGACGGTGCCCAAGATCACGCTCTTCGTCGGCAACTCGTTCGGCGCCGGCAACTACGCGATGTGCGGCAAGGCCTACGGCGCCCGCTTCCTCTACGCCTGGCCCTCGGCGGCGATCTCGGTGATGGGCGGCGAGCAGGCCTCGAAGACGCTGCTCGCCATCCAGCTCAAGAACCGCGAGGTCCCCGACGACGAACGCGAGCGGCTGCTCTCGGAGATCAAGGCGCGCTACCAGGCGGCGATGGACCCGCGCTACGCCGCGGCGCGCCTGTGGGTGGACGCGATCATCGATCCCGCCGAGACCCGCGCCGTCCTCGCGCGCACGCTCGACTGGGTGGCGCACAACCCGCGGATCGGGGAGTTCCGGACCGGCGTGCTCCAGACGTAGCCGGGCGCCCCCCGGTCCCGGCGTCAGGCGGCGGGCGTGCCCCCGGGCCCGGCGCCGCCCCCGTTCCCCGGTCTCTCCTCCTCGTCGTCGCCGAGGAGCGCCGTCGCCAGCACCGAGGCGACCTCGGGGTGCTGGTCGAGCCAGCCCTCCGCCTTCCGCTGGTGGTCGGGGTTGAGCGAGAGCGACAGCAGCACCGCCTGGTGGGGGTCGGCCACCGTGCCGCAGTCGAGCCGCTCGAGCACGGCGGTGAGGAAGCCCTTGCCGGCGAGCGTCGCCTTCGGCCCCTCGAACTGCTCGGCGAACGGCAGCGCCGCCTCGGCCAGCGCGTCGCTGCGCTGCGCCCACGGCACGTCCGCCAGCCGCTCGGCGAACTCGTCGACCGTCTGCTGCATCTCCCTGTCGAGTCTCTCGTAGAGCATGGACGGGGACGCTTGCAGGGGCGGTGCCCGGGGAGGTGTGGAGGTTGCGCGTGTGCTACGATCCTTCCGATCGGTCGTTTCCCCTTCGTCTGACGCCGGCTCGCCGGTGGAGGCCGTGGCATGTCGCGAAGCTCGAGGCTGCTTTCGTTTCCGTCGTTGTCGATCATTCTGGCGTTTGCGATCGGTCCCTGCGCCCTCGCGCAACCGCCGTCGCTCGATCGGGCGGTGCAGCGGGTCGGCGCCGCGCTGGCCGCCGGCGCCGCGCCGGGCGAGGTCGACGAGGCGCTGGCGTGGCTGCTGGCCGCGGCCGAGGGCGAGCCGGGGAGGGCGCCGG
>DATABP010000179.1:0-2247 GCA_036259515.1 Thermoanaerobaculia bacterium
CCCGAGCCGAGAGGAGGCCCCGATGCCCGCCAAGCCGAAGCCCCAGGACGACGCCGGCCGCCGCCGCCCGGGCCAGAAGTACCTCCTGATCAGCGCCGTCGCCGAGCGCTTCGAGATCCACCCCCAGACGCTGCGCCTCTACGAGCGCGAGGGCCTGATCAACCCCGCCCGCAGCCGCGGCAACACCCGCCTCTACGACGAGGAGACCCTGGCCCGCCTGGAGACCATCCTCACCCTCACCCGCGACCTCGGCGTCAACCTCGCCGGCGTCGAGGTGATCCTCAACCTCCGCGAGCAGCTCGAGAGCATGCAGCTCGAGGTCGACCGCCTGCTCGACCAGGTGCGGCGCGACCTCGCGGACCGCGAGGCGGTGGTCGAGCGGCGCCACGCGCTGGTGCGGGTGGGGCAGCGGGTGCCGGTCCCGGCGCGGCGGGGGTGAGGCAATCGAGGACGAACGGCGCGCATCAGGAGCTCGCCGGCGCGGAGGACCTCGACGGTCTTGGCGAAGCGCCCCTCGGGCGTCTCCGCCGGTAGGCCTCCACCACCAGGCGCTCGACCTCGGGATCGGTATCGGAGAAGTCGTCGAACATCGGCGCTGAGAAGCCTGCCAGTCGGCTCGGAACGGCCGTCCGCCCGCTTGCTACACTGCCCCCTCGCCGGCCGCCGCCGCGGCGGCTCGGCGCCACGACCGTTTTCCACCTGATCCAGAGAGGGTTCCGCCATGAGCGAGTGGTACGTCTCGGTGGGCGGCGGGCAGGAGGGGCCGCTCGACGAGGAGGCGGTGCGCCAGCGCATCCGCTCCGGGCAGCTGCCGCCGGCCGCCTACGTGTTCCGGCAGGGGATGGAGGGCTGGGCGCCGGTGCGCTCGCAGCCTGAGTTCGCGCGGGACTTCGCCGGCGCCGCGCCGCCGCCTCCGCCGCCGCCGGCCGCCGGCGCCGCCGACGAGATCGACTACGAGATCCACGGCGAGGAGATGCAGTTCGTCGAGATCACCCTCGACCCCAACGAGGCGTGCATCGCCGAGGCCGGGGCGTTCATGTTCATGGACCCCGGCGTCCAGATGGAGACCATCTTCGGCGACGGCTCGGCGCAGTCGCAGCAGGGCGGCGTGATGGGCAAGCTCCTGGGCGCCGGCAAGCGCGTCCTGACCGGCGAGAGCCTGTTCATGACCGTCTTCGCCAACACCGGCGGCGGGCGGCAGAAGGTGGCCTTCGCCTCGCCCTACCCGGGCAAGATCATCCCCCTCGACCTGCGCCAGCACGACCGCACGATCCTCTGCCAGAAGGACTCGTTCCTCGTCGCGGCGAAGGGGATCTCGGTCGGCGTCGCCTTCCAGCGCAAGCTCGGCGCCGGGCTCTTCGGCGGCGAGGGCTTCATCCTCCAGAAGCTCGAGGGCGACGGCCTCTGCTTCGTGCACGCCTGCGGCACGATCGTCGCCCGCGACCTCGCGCCGGGCGAGGCGCTGCGCGTCGACACCGGGTGCCTGGTGGCGATGGAGAAGCGGGTGGACTACGACGTCCAGACGGTCAGCGGGATCAAGACCGCGATCTTCGGCGGCGAGGGGCTGTTCTTCGCGCGGCTGACCGGGCCGGGGCGGGTGTGGCTGCAGTCGCTGCCGTTCAGCCGGCTGGCGGGGCGGGTGCTGTCGGCGGTGCCGCGCGGCGGGAAGAACCGGCGGGGCGAGGGGTCGGTGCTGGGGGATCTGGGCGAGATGTTCATGGGGGATTGACGGCGGGCGGGTGGCAGCCGATCTCTGGCGGGGCGCTTGCACTCCGCGTGGCGCCGATGCGAACGGGCGACAGGGGGTGCGAGGCGTGCTGACGGCGCGGTTGATGGGCCCGCGGCGGTTCGAGGTGGGGGACGGGGAGGAGCCGGTCGCCGGGCCCGGCGAGGTGCTGCTGCGGGTGACGGGCTGCGGGGTGTGCGGCTCGAACCTGCCGCCGTGGTCGGGGACGGCCGGTGTGGAGTACCCGCTGGCCGCCGGCGAGCCGGGGCACGAGGCGTGGGGGACGGTGGCGGCGGTCGGCGACGGGGTCGAGGGGATCGCGTCGGGCCAGGCGGTGGCGGCGCTGACCTACCGCTCGTTCGCCGAGTTCGACCTCGCGCCGGCCGAGAACGTGGTGCCGCTCCCCGACGGCCTCGCCGGCCGGCCGGTCCTCGGCGAGCCGCTCGCCTGCGCCGTCAACGTGGTGCGTCGCGCCGGGGTGGCGGCCGAGGAACCCGGTGCCGACGACCACCACCAGGTCC
>DATABP010000180.1:0-1625 GCA_036259515.1 Thermoanaerobaculia bacterium
ACGGCGACCTGGTGTCGCGCCCCGGCCCGCGGGTGGTCGAGGCGGTGGAGCGGGCCGCGGCGCTGCTCCACCCGGAGCGGTTCCCGGCCGGGGCGGAGGGGGGGCGGTGAGCGACGGCCCGGGCGCCCGGCCCGCGCGCCGGCGCGGCGCTCTCTTCTTCCTCGTCGCGTCCGCCCTCCTCGCCGCCGCCGTCCTCGCCGGGCTCCTCGTCGGCGCCGTGCCGATCCCGCTCTCGACCTTGTCGACCCTGCTCGCGGGTGCCGGCGCCGGCGGCGACGCCGCCCGCACGGTCGAGACGACCATCCTCGCCGAGCTGCGCCTGCCCCGCGTGCTCCTCGCCGCTCTCGTCGGCGCCGGGCTGGCGGCGGCGGGGGCGGCGTACCAGGCGCTGTTCCGCAACCCGCTCGCCGACCCGTTCGTGATCGGCGCGTCGAGCGGGGCGGCGGTGGGGGCGGCGGCGCTCCTCGCCGTCGGCGCGCCGGCCGGCGCGGTGCCGGCCACCGCCTTCGCCGGCGCCGTGCTGGCGGTGGCGGCGGTCTACCTCCTCGGCGGCCTGGGCGCCCGCGCCTCGGCGGTGTCGCTGATCCTCGCCGGGGCCGCGGTGTCGACGGTACTCGACGCCGGGGTCTCGCTGGTGATGATCGTCGACGACGAGAGCCTGCAGGCGATCTTCGGCTGGCTGCTCGGCGGGCTGGGCGGCACCGGCTGGGCGGAGGTGGCGTGGGGAGCGCCGATGCTCGCCGCCGGCGTCGTCCTGATCGCGGCGCTCGCCCGGCCGCTCGACGCCCTGGCGCTGGGCGACGAGACGGCGAGGAGCCTCGGGCTGCCGCTCGCCGGCGGCCGGCTGGCGGTGGTGGCGGCGGCGTCGCTGGCCACCGCGGCGGCGGTGGCGGTGGCGGGGATCGTCGGCTTCGTCGGGCTGGTGGCGCCGCACGCGGCGCGGCTCCTGGTCGGCGCCCGCCACGGCGTGCTGGTGCCGGCGAGCTGTCTCCTGGGCGCCCTCCTCGTCGTCCTCGCCGACCTCGCCGCCCGCACCGTCGCGGTGCCCCGCGAGGTGCCGGTCGGGGTGCTCACCGCGCTGGTCGGCGGGCCCTTCTTCCTCGTCCTCCTGCGCCGGCGGATGGGCGGCGGGGGAGCGCCGTGACGCCGCTCCTCGCCGCCCGCGGCGTCGACTGCGCGTACGGCGCGCGCACCGTCCTCGCCGGGTTCGACCTCGACCTCGCCCCCGGCCGGGTGGTGGCGCTCCTCGGCGCCAACGGCGCCGGCAAGACGACGGCGCTCCGCGCGCTCGCCCGCCTGCACCGGCCGGCGGCGGGCGAGGTGCGGCTCCGGGGCGAGGACCTGTGGCGCCTGCCGCCGCGGTGGGCGGCGCGGCGGATCGCCTGGCTGCCGCAGGGCGAGGAGGCGTCGACGCCGCTGACCGTCGAGGAGGCGGCGCTCCTCGGGCGGGTGCCGCACCGCGGCTGGTGGCTGCCGTACCGTGCCGAGGACCGCGCCGCGGTCGCCGCGGTGCTCGACCGGCTGGGCCTCGCCGGGCTGGCGGCGCGGCCGCTCGACACCCTGTCCGGCGGCGAGCGGCCGCGCCGCCAGCCCGGCGAGCCCCAGCCGGTCGAGCACCGCGGCTG
>DATABP010000181.1:0-2286 GCA_036259515.1 Thermoanaerobaculia bacterium
GTCGTCGTCGGGATGACGTTCGAGGAGGTGCGCCGCGAGATCGGCCGCCTCGCCGCGCCCACCGGCGAGGCGGGGATGCTCTGCCCGCTCCACCGCACCGACGCGGTGGTCGACGGCCAGCGGCTGGGGCTGGAGTTCTCGGGCACCGGCGACGACGCCGTGCTGCGCGCCATCCACGTGCCGCTGGCGCCGCGGATCGGCGAGGCGTTCGACAGCCAGGCCGTCGTCGCCGCTCTGCGCCGGCGCCTGGACCTCGAGTGGGTGCCGAGCCCGCACGCTCCGGTGGCGCGCGAGACGGACCTGGAGAAGCCGCTCTACCGGACGGCCGACGGCGAGCTCGTGTTCGTGAATCCCGAGACCGGGGTGGTGATCGGGGAGGTGTGCGTGGATTGAGGGCGGCGGGGGAGGGATCGGGGCGGAACGTGTGCGGCCGCGGCGGGGGCCGCCCGGCTTCGGACGGTGGTGGAGGGCGCGGCGGGGGGTGCCCGGCCCGGGGCACGCGGCGCTTCGTCGGTCGATCGGGGGCGGTGCTGCCATCGAGCCGGGCCGGCCGCCGTACCCGAGACCGCCGAAAGATCGAGACTGGACGGCTTGGATCGAGGCTGGGCGGGCCTCGTTCCTTCCCAGTCGATCTGTTCGTGCGAAGTCTTCAGCCAGCGGGCTGCGGCAGCCGGCCCTCCTGGATCAATCGCTCCGAGATCTCGTGCACGGCGTCGACGAAGGCCTTGGCGTGTTCGGGTGGGGTCTCCTTGAAGATGCCGTGGCCGAGATTCGCGACGTGAGGACCGCCGGCGGCCGACAGCAGCATGGCCTCGGTGCGGCGGGCGATCTCGTCGGGCGGGGCGAGGAGGGCGCCGGGGTCGAGGTTGCCCTGGAGCGCGCGGCCGGGGCCGACGCGGCGGCGGACCTCGGCCAGGGGCTGGCGCCAGTCGACGGAGAGGGCGTCGGCGGGGAGGTCGGCAGCGGCATCGAGGAGGTGGGAGCCGCCGTGGAGGTAGTAGATCAGTGGCACGCCGGGGGCGCGGCGGCGGACGCCTTCGAGGACGCGCACGAGCGGCGGGGCCGCCAGCGTTCGCCAGCGCTCGGCGTCGAGGAGGCCGCCCCAGGTGTCGAAGAGTTGGAGCGCGGCGGCGCCGGCGGCGGCCTGGCCGGCGAGGTAGTCGACGGTGACGTCGGCGATGCGGTCGAGGAGCCCTGCCAGGCCCTCGGGGTCGCGGTAGCTCCAAGCGAGGAGCTGGGCGAACTGCTTCGAGCCGCCGCCCTCGACGGCGTAGGCGGCGAGCGTCCACGGCGTGCCGGCGAAGCCGAGGACCGGCACCCGGCCGGCGAGCCGGCGGCAGGCCTCGGCCATCGCCTCGAAGACGTAGCCGAGGGTCGTCTCGACGTCCGGCGCTCTGAGCCGCGCCACGTCGTCGCGGCCGCGCAGCGGACGCGGGAAGGTCGGGCCGTCGCCGGCCGCGAAGACCAGCTCCATCCCCATCGCCTCGAGCGGCAGCAGGATATCGGCGAAGAGGATCGCCGCGTCGACGCCCAGCCGGTCGACCGGCTGCACCGTCACCTCGGCCGCCAGCTCGGGGCTCTTGCACAGGCCGAGGAAGTCGACGCGGCGGCGCACCTCGCGGTACTCGGGGAGGTAGCGGCCGGCCTGGCGCATGATCCACACCGGCACCCGCTCGACGGGCTCGCCGCGGACGGCGCGGAGGAAGAGGTCGTTCATCGCCGGCGGAGGATACCGCGCCGCCGGCCGCGGCGGCCTCGTCAGCGGCGCTCGAGCGGCACCCAGCGCCGGCCGCGGGTGCCGGCGTAGGCGGCGGCGGGGCGGATCAGCCGGCCGGCGGCGCGCTGCTCGAGCGCGTGGGCGGTCCAGCCGGCCATCCGCCCGACGGCGAAGGTGGGCGTGAAGAGCTCCGTTGGCAGCCCGAGGCCGTGGAGGAGGAGGGCCGTGTAGTACTCGACGTTGGTCTGGAGCCGCCGGCCCGGCCGGTGCTCCGCGAGGAGCGCCAGCGCCACCCGCTCGACGTGCCGGGCGAGGTCGAAGAGGCCGCGGTCGCCGGTGCCTTCGAGGTAGAAGCGCTCGGCGGCGGCGGCGAGGACGTCGGCGCGCGGGTCGCGCACCCGGTAGACGCGGTGGCCGAAGCCCATCAGCCGCTCGCCGGCGGCGAGCCTGGCGCGCAGCACCGGCTCGGCGCGCTCGGAGGTGCCGATCTCGAGCACGGTGTCGAGCGCCGGCCCGGGAGCGCCGCCGTGGAGCGGCCCGGCGAGCGCGCCCACCGCCCCGGCGGCGGC